>NZ_JBQOUX010000206.1:0-4079 GCF_052216785.1 Streptomyces sp. JW3
GGGCCCCCCCCCCCCCCCCACTGCCCGGAGTTCGGCGGCACTCCCCCGCCGTACCCGCTCCCGGTGAGGGCGGCCGAGGCGGGGGCCTGAGCGCAGGGCAGAATGGGGCCGGACTAGCGAAGGAGACTCACGTGGCCATCCGTGTCCTACTGGTCGACGACCAGCCGCTGCTGCGTACGGGCTTCCGGATGATTCTGGAAGCCGAGCAGGACATCGCGGTCGTCGGCGAGGCCGGGGACGGCCTCCAGGCGCTGGACCAGGTGCGGGCGTTGCAGCCCGACGTGGTGCTGATGGACATCCGTATGCCGCGGATGGACGGCGTGGAGGCGACCCGGCAGATCACCGGCCCCGGTCGGGACGGCCCGGCGAAGGTGCTGGTGCTGACCACCTTCGACCTCGACGAGTACGTGGTGGAGGCGTTGCGGGCGGGGGCCAGCGGTTTCCTGCTGAAGGACGCCCCGGCCAATGAGCTGGTGCAGGCGATCCGGGTGGTGGCGGACGGTGAGGCGATGCTGGCGCCGAGCATCACCAAGCGGCTGCTCGACAAGTACGCGACCCATCTGCCTTCGGGCGAGGAGCCGGTCCCGGACACCCTGCACACGCTGACCGAGCGTGAGGTGGAGGTGCTGAAGCTGGTGGCGCGGGGTCTGTCCAACGCGGAGATCGCCGCCGACCTGTTCGTCAGCGAGACGACCGTCAAGACGCATGTCGGGCATGTGCTGACCAAGCTGGGGCTGCGCGACCGGGTGCAGGCCGCGGTGTACGCGTACGAGAGCGGGCTGGTGCGGCCCGGCGCGCAGTAGCCCGCGCCGGCCTCGCGGCACTGCGGCACGGCGGCGCGAAAGGGCGCCCCACTCCTCGCGGAGTGGGGCGCCCTTTCGTGTGCGGCCGTGGTGCGGGCCGGGCTCAGTTGCTGACGCCGCGACCCAGTTCCCAGAGCTGGAGGGAGGAGGCGGAGTTGAGGACGTAGGCAGTCCCGGTGATGTCGTCGCGGGTGGCGACGTACTGCTTGCCCTGCCACAGCGGCAGCAGCGGTACGTCCTCGGCGACGATGTTCTGGATCTCCGTCAGGCTGTCGGCGGCGGACAGCCGGTCGGCCTCGCGGCGGGACTCCGGGATCAGCGTGTTGATGATCCGGCTGTTGCTGTACGGCAGGAAAAGGGTGTTCCCCTTGTCGAGGAACGGCGCGATGAAGCTGTCCGCGTCCGGGAAGTCGGGGAACCAGCCCATGCCGAACACGTCGTAGGCGTGCTCCTGCTGCGCCGGGCGGTACTCCTCCCAGGGCGTGCCCTTGATGTCGACGTCGAACAGACCGCTGTCGTTGAGCTGCTTCTGGAGCTGCTCGAACTCCGGCTTGGCGGCGGCACCGTAGTGGTCGGTGGTGTAGTTCAGCGTCAGCTTGACCGGGGTGGTGATGTTGGCCTGCGCCAGCAGGTCCTTCGCCTTGTCGACGCTCGGGTCGCCGTACGTGTTGAAGAACGAGTTGGAGTGGCCGGTGATGGTGGCCGGGACCATCGAGTACAGCGGCTCGGCCTGGGAGCCGTAGACCTTGGAGACCAGTTCGCTGCGGTCGATCAGCTGGGCCATCGCCTGGCGGACGGCCTTGTTCTTGACGGACGCGGCGTCGGTGTTGAAGGCGAGGTAGCGGATCTCCAGGCCGGACACCTCGACCAGGTCGACGTCGCTGTCGGTGCTCTTGGACAGCTTGTCGATCTGCTCGGGCGTCATCGCGCGCGTCATCACGTCGATGTCGCCCTTTTCGATGTCGGCGCCCATCGTCTCGGCGTCGGCGTAGGAGACCATCTCGACCTTGTCGTTGTTCACCGTGAGACTCCCCTTGTAGTTGGGGTTCTTGGTGAACACGCCCTTGGTCAGTTCGTCGCCCTTGGTCTCCGCCTCGAAGGTGTAGGGACCGGAGCCGGAGATCTCGAAGCCGTCGCGCAGCTTGCCCTTCTCGTAGTCGTCGGAGTCGACGATGCCGGCGACGGGGGTCGACAGCTTGTACGGGAAGGTGGCGTCGGCGGTCTTGAGGTGGAAGATCACCTCTCGGTCGCCCTGTGTCTCGACGGTGTCGACGGTGGACAGCAGTGAGGAGACCCCGCTGTCGGCCTTGAGGGAGATGGCCCGCTCGATGGAGAACTTCACATCGGCGGCGGTGATGGGGTCGCCGCCCGCGAACTTCAGGCCGTCGCGCAAGGTGCAGGAGTACCGCTCGTTGCCGGTGTCGGTGAAGCCGCACTCCTCGGCCGCCTCGGGCACCGGCTCGCCGTCGCCGCGCGGCTGGATCATCAGGGTCTGCTGGGTCTGGCGCAGGACGTTCCAGCTGCCGACGTCGTAGGCGTACGCCGGGTCGAGGGGCGCGGGCACGTCCTTCGAGACGGTGAACCGGTCCGTGGTGCCGACGACGATCGCGTCTCCGCCGCCACTGCCACCGTCGGAACCGCCGCACGCGGCGAGCACCGGCGCGAGCAGGCCGACCACGGCCGGCAGCACCAAAGTCTTACGGTTCATGCTCGGGTTTCTCCAGGGCTGTCGATTCCGTGTATCCGACATGCAGGGGTGTCGCGGCGGATCACGGGGGTAGGGGCGAGGTTCTCGCGACGAGATTAGTCCGCGTCCGCACGACAGTTCGCAGCCACCGGAGTTGAGCCCTCATCACGCAGTGAAACCGGGCGTGGACGCACCGAAAACCCGACAGCGGAAGGATTAGTGCGAGGTTTCATC
Source organism: Streptomyces sp. JW3 (assembly GCF_052216785.1). Lineage (NCBI taxonomy): Bacteria > Bacillati > Actinomycetota > Actinomycetes > Kitasatosporales > Streptomycetaceae > Streptomyces > Streptomyces sp. JW3. The sequence continues at coordinate 2,725 of NZ_JBQOUX010000206.1, forward strand.
AATCGGGACACAAGGGCACCGCGTCGCCCCCGAACGCACCGCGAACAGCACACGCACAGGCTTCTGTCGACCCCCGGGGGCGTGGGGAACGTCACATGGTCAAGAAGCTTGGTGACGCACTCAATTCGGCCGTACCGAGGTGGGGAATTACTCTTCGGTACTCTTCGGGACCGCTCCGCCACGCGTTCCGCGGAATAGTTCGCATTCGCCGGTGCACGCTGGGTGAAGTGCTAGTGCGCGTGTGTCATCAGTCCGCGCAGAAATGCCAGGTCCACCTGTTCCAGCGAGGGCACGACGGTGCGTCTGGGGGCCGGTGCGAGGGGGGCGACGGACGGGACGGCGACGACCTGGCAGCCCGCTGCCTCGGCGGCGGCGACACCGGTCGCGGTGTCCTCGATGACGGCGCACCGGTGCGGATCGGCGCCGAGTCCGGCGGCGGCGGCCAGGTAGGGGTCCGGGTAGGGCTTGGTGCGCGGCACCTCGTCGCCCGCGACGGTCAGGGCGAAGTGGTGGGCGCCGAGCGCGGTGAGGACCCGGTCGATGACGCGCCGGTGGGAGGCGGAGACCAGGGCGGTGGGGATCTCGTGCTCGGACAGCTCGGCCAGCAGCCGCTTGGCGCCCGGCATCAGCGGCAGGGACCGGCCGATGCGCTCCTCGAAGCCGTCGTTGAGCAGGACGGTCAGCTCGGCGAGCGTGATGTCGGCGCCGGTGGCCTCGATCAGGAAGCCCGCGCTGCGGGTCATCGGACCGCCGACCACGACATGCCGCCAGGAGTCGTCCAAGGTGTGCCCGAGGCCCGCGAAGACCTCGGTCTCGACGTCCCACCAGAACCCCTCGGTGTCCACCAGGGTTCCGTCCATGTCCAGGAGTACGGCCTGGAGGGCGGACCCTTCGGCCGTACGAGTGCCGAGTGCGGGGACCGTACTGGTCATCCACGTGCCTCCTTGAGGGACGATCAGGCCGGTTCCCTGAGCGGGAACCGGCCTGCGGTGGACCGACCAGTGTACGTCGCCCGCGGGCGACACGCCCGGTGGAGCCTCAGCGGGCGTTGAAGTACTTCGCCTCGGGGTGGTGGATCACGATGGCGTCGGTGGACTGCTCGGGGTGCAGCTGGAACTCCTCGGAGAGGTGGACGCCGATCCGTTCCGGCTCCAGCAGGGCGGCGATCTTGGCCCGGTCCTCCAGGTCCGGGCAGGCGCCGTAGCCCAGCGAGAAGCGGGCGCCCCGGTACTTCAGCTCGAACATGCCCTGCATGGCGTCCGGGTCCTCACCGGCGAAGCCCAGTTCGGAGCGGACCCGGGCGTGCCAGTACTCGGCGAGGGCCTCGGCGAGCTGGACGGACAGGCCGTGCAGTT
>NZ_JBQOUX010000207.1:0-4053 GCF_052216785.1 Streptomyces sp. JW3
GAACGCCAGAAGCAGGACCCGGCGGTCGGCGGCGGACGCCTGATCACCGACATCCTGTACAGCGCCAACGGCACCATTGCCCAGACCAACAACGCGTACTACGACACCGGCGCCCCCTCCACGGTCCTGTTCGAACTGGCCTCGGACTACCAGGTCCCCAACGCCACCCTGTACGCGTACGACGGTCTGGGCCGCACCCTCACCGAGACGCCGTACCTGCACGGCAAGGAGGACGAGAAGAAGGCCACCAGCTACGAGTACGGCGCCGACTACTCCACGGTCATCAACCCCGAGGGCGCCACCGCCCAGCGCACCTGGTCCGACGCCCTGGGCCGCACGGTCCGCGTCGACACCTACACGGACGCGCTGCGCGCCGCACACCGCTCGACGAGGTACACCTACGACGAGCGCGGTGACCAGGTCGCGGCGGAGGACTCCGAGGGCAACACCTGGAGCTGGACGTACGACGCCCGCGGCCGTCAGACCCAGGCGGTCGACCCGGACACCGGCACCACGACCACCGAGTACGACATCCTGGACCGCCCCTCGCTGGTCACGGACGAGAACGCCACCGTCGCCACGGTCTACGACAAGCTGTCCCGCCCCGTCGAGCAGCACGACGGCTCCGCCACCGGCACCCTCCTCACCAAGACGGTCTACGACACCCTCATCGGCGGCGCCGGCCTGCCCACCTCGCAGACCCGCTACACCGACGGCCTCGCCTACACCACCGCGGTCACCGGCTACACCGCCGACTACCAGCCGACCGGCCAGCAGATCAGCATCCCCGAGTCGGTCGCCATGGTCTACGGCCTGGAGCCGACGTACCGCTACAGCTTCGAATACTCGGACACGGGCGTCCTGGAAGCGACCAACCTCCCCGCCGTGGGCACCCTGCCCGCCGAGAAATTGGTCGTCCGCTACAACGAGGACGGCCTGCCGGTCTCCACCTCCGGCACCGACTGGTACACCGCCGACACCTCGTACTCCCCGTACGGCCAGGTCCTGCGCACGGTCAGCGGCGAGAACCCGAACCGGGTCTGGACCACCAACCTCTTCGACGAGGCGACGGGCGAACTGACCCAGGCCATCGTGGACCGCGAGTCGACCAGCGACACCACGGGCGTCACCGGCCACCGGGTCAATGCCCGCAGCTACACCTACGACCCGGCCGGCAACGTCACCTCCATCGGTGACCGCGCGAACGAGGTCACCGACCTCCAGTGCTTCGACTACGACGCGCTGGGCCAGCTCACCGAGGCATGGACCGCACCGTCCGCGTGCCAGGCCACCGGCAAGGAGACGGCCGCCCCGAGCTACTCGGACGGCACGACCAACGTCACCGACGCGAGCAGCGGTTACTGGCAGAGCTACGAGTACGACGCGCTCGGCAACCGCACGAAGCTGGTCGAGCACGACCCCGGCCTGGACACCACCGCCGACGCCACCACCTCGTACACCTACGGCAAGGCGGACGGCACCCAGCCGCACACCCTGACCGGCACGTCCTCGACCTACAAGGCGGTCTCCGGCGCCCAGGTCACCGAGGCGACGACCCTGACGTACGACGACGCGGGCAACACGGCCACCCGCACGTACAACGGCTCGGAACAGGCGCTGGCCTGGACCTGGGACGGCCAGGTCGAGAAGATCACCGGTTTCGGCGAGAACGGCGCGGGCGCGTGGCAGGGCCTGGCCGACAAGTGCCTGGACCTGTCCAGCGCGCTGACGACGGCCGGTACCCCCCTCCAGCTCTACTCCTGCAACGGCAGCAAGGCCCAGAAGTTCCGCATCGACTCAGCCTCTACGGCCGACCCGTCGACCGGCGCCCTGAAGATCCTCGGCAAGTGCGCGGTCCCGAAGGACGGCGCCACCGCGGCCGGCACCGCGGTCGTCATCGCCGACTGCACCGGTGTGACGGCCCAGCAGTGGACGGCGACCACCACCGGCACCCTGAAGCACGTCGCGTCGGGCAAGTGCCTGGACGTCCCGTCCTCCAACTCGGCCGACGGCACCGACCTGCAACTCAACACCTGCGGTACAGGAGCGGGCCAGCAGTGGCTGCCGGACAAGGAGACGAAGTACGTCTACGGCGGTGACGGCTCCCGGCTGATGGCGATCTCCGGCACCGAACGCACCCTGTACCTGGGCGAGGCGACGATCTCCGTCAACGCGGCCGGCGCCCCCGCCTACACCGAGCGCTACTACTCCCAGGCGGGCGCCCCCACGGTGATGCGCTACGCGCAGGGCACCAGCGCCTCGAACCTGTCCGTCCAGATCACCGACCAGAACGGCACCGCGTACGCCAACGTGGAGCTGGGCTCGGGCAACAAGGTGAGGTTCTCCAAGACCGACCCGTTCGGCGCCGAACGCACCGAGTCCACCACCTGGCGCTCCCATCAGAGCTACGTCGGCGGCGGCGACGACGCGAGCAGCGGCCTGGTCCACCTGGGCGCCCGCGAGTACGACCCGGCCACGGGCCGTTTCCTGTCCGCCGACCCGGTCCTGGACCTGGCCGACCCGGTGCAGATGAACGGGTACGTCTACTGCGAGAACAACCCGGTCACCTTCGCCGACCCCACCGGCCTGGCGTCGGAAGGCGGCACCAGCGAGTACGGCGGCCCCTCGGCCTCCTCCGAGGCGTGGGCGAAGAACCAGCTGAACACCTCCCTGGCAGACGTCATCCTCTCCGTCGGCTGGGCCGCGCTGAAGGACTTCATCGGCTGGAACGACGTGGTGGGCTGCTTCTCCCGGGGTGACCTGTGGGCCTGCGGCAGCCTGTTCATCCAGGCCATCCCCTGGGCCAAACTCGGCAAGATCCCCTCGGTCATCAAGGCGGCCTCGCGAATCGCGGGCGCGATCAACGCGTGGATGAAGGCCAAGGAGAAGGCCCGCAAGATCATAGAGATGGCCAAGAAGGCCCGCGAACTGGCCCGCAAGGCGAAGGAGGCCAAGCGCAAGGCGGCCGAACGGGCGGCCCAGCTGCGCAAGAAGGCCAAGGAAGCGGCCACTCGCAAGGCGAAGGCAGCCGCCCGGAAGACGGGCAACGCCGTCCAGAAGACACAGAAGGCGGCGGCGAAGAAGGCGGAGCCGAAGCCCCGGCAGACCCGGGCCAAGGACGAGTCGTCGGGGAAGACCCAGGAGTCGTCGGAATCTTCCGGGGAATCCTCCGGGGAGGGCGAGAGCTGCGAGACGCCCAACAGCTTCGTGCCGGGCACCCTCGTCCTGATGGCCGACAGCACTAGCAAGCCCATCGAGGACATCGAAAACGGCGACAAGGTCCTGGCCACCGACCCGGAAACCGGCGAGACGGCCGTGGAGACGGTCACCGCCGAGATACTGGGCAAGGGCGTCAAGCACCTGGTCAAGGTCGAGATCACCACCCCCGACGGCACCACCGCCGAGGTAACGGCCACCGACGCCCACCCCTTCTGGGTCCCCGAACTGGGCGAGTGGATCGACGCCACCGACCTGAAGCCCGACCAGTGGCTGCGCACCAGCGCCGGCACATACGTCCAGATCACCGCGATCCAACGCTGGACAGCCCAACGGGCGACGGTCCACAACCTGACCGTCAGCGACCTGCACAGGTACTATGTGCTCGCTGGCACCACGCCTGTTCTCGTTCATAACACCAACTCCCCGATTGGTTGCGGTGTGAATGGTGAGCCGATTTACGACATCCCGGCTGGTTCGAGTGGTGGCGCTGGGGCCGGGAAGAGGATTCCTCCTAGCCTCCTCAAGGATTACGATGTCGGGAAGAATGCGGCTCCTGGGACGATCGCTCCGCTGTGTTCGTATTGCCGCACAAATCCGGCCACGGCAATTGACCACGTTGAGCCTAGGATTGGCGGCGGCGACCTAACCGATGCAAACACCACGCCAGCTTGTACATTCTGTAATAGCTCGAAGCGGGATCGATTGGCGCCAATGAATCCCCCGCCCAATTACACCGGCTCCTGGCCGCCGCCATGGTGGCCTTCGAGGATGACACCGCCCTAGGGACGAGTAGGTGAGAGGCGGCCCGCGACGGCTGATAGGAAGATCAGCCGT
>NZ_JBQOUX010000208.1:0-3815 GCF_052216785.1 Streptomyces sp. JW3
TCGCTGGCCTGGCCCGGCACCCTCATCGAGGACGCGGACGCCGAGCGACTCGGGCGGATCTGGCTGGAGATGCTGGCCGGGCTCGCCGCCCACACCGACGCCGACTCCGGGGCCGGCGGACACACTCCCTCCGACTTCCCCCTGCTCGCACTCACCCAGGACACCGTCCAGGAACTCGAGGCGGCGGTCCCGGACCTGGTCGACGTATGGCCGCTGTCGCCGCTCCAGCAGGGGCTGCTCTTCCACACCACCCTCGCCGATCAGGGACCCGACGTCTACGAGGGACAGCGGGCGCTGCTGCTGACCGGACCGCTGGACGCGGCGCGGCTGCGTGGGGCGTGGCAGGCCGTCGTGGCCCGGCACCCCGTGCTGCGGGCGGGCTTCCACCGGGGTGTCGCGGACGAGGCCGTGCAGGTGATCACCGGACGTGTCACGGTGCCGTGGCGGGAGGCCGATGTGAGCGGGCTGTCCGCGGCGCGGGCGGACGCCGAGGTGGAGCGGCTGTGCGCCGCGGAGATGGCGACGCGGTTCGACCTGACCGAGCCCCCGCTGCTGCGCGTGCTGCTGATCCGGCTCGGTGCGGACCGGCACCGCATGGTGGTCACGACCCACCATGTGGTCGTGGACGGCTGGTCGCTGCCGGTCCTGTTCGACGAACTGTCGGCCGCCTACGCGGCGGACGGCGAGACGCGGGCCCTGCCGCCCGCGACCTCCTACCGGGAGTACCTGGCCTGGCTGGACCGGCAGGACAAGGAAGCGGCGCGCGCCATGTGGCGGGCCGAACTGGCCGGTGCCGAAGGACCTACACGGGTGGCGACGGCGGAGTCCACCCGGGCCCCGGCGCGGCCGGTCCCGCTGGAGTTCGAGTGCTCCCGCGAGCTGACGGACGGACTGGCCGACCTGGCCCGTACCCGTGGCCTGACCATGAACACGGTGGTCCAGGGCGCGTGGGCACTGTTGCTGGCGCGGCTGACCGGGCGTACCGACGTGGTGTTCGGCAGCACGGTGGCCGGACGGCCCGCGGAGGTGCCGGGCCTGGACAGCGCGGTCGGCCTGTTCATCAACACCCTCCCGGTACGGGTCCGCCTGGACCCGGCGCAGTCGGCCGTGGACATGCTCACCGACCTGCAACGACGTCAGGTCGCGACGATGGGCCATCAGCACCTGGGGCTGGCGGAGATCCAGCGGACGGCCGGTTCCGGCGCGGAGTTCGACACGCTGGTGGTCTACGAGAACTACCCCCGCACCGCCGACGACCCGGCCGCCGACTCCGCCGAGGCCCTGACCATCCGGCCGGACGGCAAGTCGCAGGACGCGAGTCACTACGCGCTCGCCCTCATCATGGCTCCCGGCGACCGGCTGGCCGGCGAGGTCGTCTACCGCCCCGACCTGTTCACCGGGGACTGGGCGGCACGGCAGCAGGCGCGGCTGCTGTGCGTCCTGGAACAACTGGCGGCGGACGCGACCATCCCGGTCGGCCGGGTCAGTCTGCTGGCCGAGGACGAGCGCGCGCGGCTCGCGGAGTGGAACGACACCGCCCGGCCGGTGGCCGCCGCCCCGCTGCCGGTACTGTTGCGGCGGCAGGTGCGCCGGACCCCCGACGCTCCGGCGCTGACGTCGGCCGAGTCCGGCCGGACCCTGTTGTACGCCGAGGTGGAGGCCGAGGCCGGCCGGCTGGCACGGCACCTGATCGCGACGGGCGGCGTGGGACCCGAGTGCCGGGTCGCGGTGGTCGCCGAGCGGTCGGTGACGACGGTGCTGACGCTGCTCGCGGTGTCCATGGCGGGCGGGGTCTTCGTCCCCGTGGACCCGGGCTACCCGCCGGACCGGGTGGAGTACATGCTGCGGGACTCCGACCCCGCCCTGGTGGTGTGCTCCGCGCGGACGCGTGGCAGCGTGCCGGAAGAGTTCGCGGACCGCGCGCTGGTCGTGGACGACCCGGCCGTCGCCGACGCCGTGGCGGGCCGCCGGCCCGGTGCGGTCGAGGACGCGGAGCGGCTCGGTCCACTGGAGCCGGAGCACGCGGCGTACGTCATCTACACCTCGGGTTCGACGGGCCGCCCCAAGGGCGTGGAGGTGCTGCACGCGGGGCTGGCGAACCTCGCGCAGGCGCAGATCGAACGGTTCGCCGTCCACCCCGGTTCCCGGGTCCTCCAGTTCGCCTCGCTTAGCTTCGACGCGGCCGTGTCGGAGCTGTGCATGGCCTTGCTGTCCGGCAGCACGCTGGTGGTGGCCGGCGCCGAGCAGCTGCCACCGAACGTGTCACTGGCCGAGGCGCTGCGCAGGACGCGGGCCACCCACGTCACCGTGCCGCCGAGTCTGCTGGCCGTCGCGGACACGCTGCCGGACACGCTGGAGACGGTCGCGGTGGCCGGCGAGGTGTGCCCGGCCGGGATCGCGGACCGGTGGTCGTCGGGGCGGCGGCTGGTCAACGCCTACGGGCCGACGGAGACGACCGTGTGCGCGGCCATGAGCCCACCGCTGTCCGCGGGCGCCGGGGACACGGTGCCGATCGGACAGCCGATGACGAACGTACGCGTCTTCGTCCTCGACGCCTTCCTGCAACCCGTGCCCGCCGGGGCCAGCGGCGAGCTGTACATCGTCGGCCCGGGTCTGGCCCGTGGCTACACCGGACGCCCGGGCCTGTCGGCGGAACGGTTCGTGGCCTGCCCCTACGTCGAGGGCGCCCGCATGTACCGCTCGGGCGACCTCGCCCGGTGGACCCCGGAAGGGCAGCTTCTCTTTCAGGGGCGGGCGGACGAGCAGGTGAAGATCCGCGGCTTCCGCATCGAGCCCGGGGAGGTGGAGTCGGTGATCGGGGCGCACCCCGGGGTCGCCCATGCCACCGTCGCCGTACGCGAGGACCAGCCGGGCGAGAAACGGCTCGTCGGCTACCTGGTCCCGGTGTCCGGCGAGCCGCTCGACCGCGACGCGGTACGCGAGTTCGCGGCCGCCCGGCTGCCGGAGTACATGGTCCCGACCGCGCTCGTCGTGCTGGACGCGCTGCCCCTGACGGTGAACGGCAAGATCGACCGCGCCGCCCTGCCGGCCCCCGAGCGGGCCCCGGCGGGCCCGGGCCGGGCCCCCTCGACCCCGGCGGAGCAGGCACTGTGCGGCCTCTTCACCGACGTACTGGGCGCTGACGAAGTCGGGGTCGACGACGACTTCTTCGTGCTGGGCGGGGATTCGATCATGTCGATGCAGTTGGCGTCGAGGGCGCGGCGCGCGGGTTGGGTGGTCTCGCCCCGGCAGGTGTTCGAGGAGCGGACGCCGGCGCGGCTGGCACTGGTTGCCCAGCAGGCGGCCGGGCGGGCACCGGCCGGGGAAGTGTCCGGCGTGGGTGAGGTCGCGTTCACGCCGGTGATGAAGTCAGTGGGCGACGCGGCGGCGCGGCCCGGATTCGCGCAGTGGATGGTGGTGGGCGCTCCGGTCCCGTTCGGGCTGGAGGTGCTGGCGGCCGGGGTGCGGGCGTTGCTGGACACGCACGACATGTTGCGGGCGCGTTTGGTGGCCGACGGGGACCGGTTGGTGGTTGGTGCTGCGGGGTCGGTCGATGGTGTGGCGTTGGTGTCGCGGGTGGACGCCGGCGGGCGGGAGGGTGCTGGACTGGATCGTGTGGTGGAGGCGGCGGCGCGGGCGGCGGTCGGCCGGTTGGATCCGGCGGGCGGTGTGATGGTGCGGGCGGTCTGGGTCGATGCGGGGGCCGACGTACCGGGACGGGTGGTGCTGGTGGTGCATCACCTGGTCGTGGACGGTGTGTCGTGGCGGATCCTGCTGCCCGATCTGCGTGCGGCCTGCGAGGCGGTGGCGGCGGG
>NZ_JBQOUX010000209.1:0-3675 GCF_052216785.1 Streptomyces sp. JW3
GCGGAGTTCCCCGGTCGGTCCGGGAACTCCGCCACGGCGTCGCCGCGTTGTGTCGGTGACGGGCCGGTCAGCGGCCGCTGCCTCCGTCGGCGTTGGGGCCGGTGTAGTCCTCGCCGTAGGCGCCCTTGGCGGGGCGGCGGCGGCGCATGGGCGGCTCGACGCCGTCGGCGAGGCGGCGGGCGGTGAGCAGGAAGCCGGTGTGGCCGATCATCCGGTGGTCCGGGCGGACGGCCAGGCCCTCGACGTGCCAGTTGCGGATCATGGTCTCCCAGGAGGTCGGCTCGTTGAAGGAGCCGATCTCGCGGATGGACTCCACGGTCCGGGCGAGCTGGGTGGTGGTGGCGACGTAGCAGCACAGGATGCCGCCGGGGACGAGGGCCTTGGAGACGGCCTCCAGGCACTCCCAGGGGGCGAGCATGTCCAGGATGACGCGGTCGACGTCGGTGTCGGACAGGTTGTCCTGGAGGTCGCCGACGGTGAGCTGCCAGGCGGGGTGCGGGCCGCCGAAGTAGCGCTCCACGTTGCCGCGGGCGATGTCGGCGAAGTCCTCGCGGCGCTCGTAGGAGTGCAGCATGCCCTGGTCGCCGATGGCGCGCAGCAGGAAGCTGCTGAGCGAGCCGGAGCCGACACCGGCCTCGACGACGCGGGCGCCGGGGAAGATGTCGGCGAAGGCGAGGATCTGCCCCGCGTCCTTGGGGTAGACCACGGCGGCGCCGCGGGGCATGGACAGGACGTAGTCGGGGAGCAGGGGGCGCAGCGCGAGGTAGGCGACGTTCCCGGTGGTACGGACAACGCTGCCCTCGGGAGCACCGATCAGTTCGTCGTGCGGGAAGGAACCCTTGTGGGTGTGGAAGTTCTTCCCGGCCTCGAGCGTGAACGTGTAGTGGCGGCCCTTGGGGTCGGTCAGCTGAACCTGGTCCCCGACCTTGAAGGGCCCGCGCCTGCGGGCGGCACCGGTCGGTTCGGACATGTGACCAGCCTACCGGCGTTTCGGATACCTACCGACCATGTGCGTGCCGAGCACCGCTTTAGGAGAGCGGTGCTCTCAGCTGGGTCGGGCCATCGCCTTCACGAAGGCGCGTTCCACGTCGGCGGCGGACAGGACGCCGTAGATCTCGCCGGTGTCCTCGGTGACCAGGTACTCGGTGGCGGGGGTGGCGCGCAGGGCGTCGAGGAGTTCCTCGCCGGCCAGCTCGGCGGAGACGCGCATGCCGTCGGTGAGGTCCTGGGCCAGGCCGCTGACGGCGACCCAGGGGCGGCGGTGCTCGGGTACGCCGACGATGGCGGCCTCGCGGACCAGGGAGAGCGGGGTGCCCTCGGGGTCGACGACGACCAGGGCGCGGGCGCCGGCCGCGTTGGCCCGGCGCAGCGCCTCGGAGAGCGGGGTGTCGGTCTCGACCGGAACGGCGCGCCGGGTGAGGTTGCGGGCGCGCAGTTCGGGGAGGTGTTCGCGCAGCCGGGCCATGCGCAGGCTGTTGCCGGCACCGGTCCAGATGATCGCGGCGAGGATGGCGGCCAGCAGGGCGTCCATGACGGTGTCCATGCCGACGTTGTCCACCGCGTCTGAGCCGAGGGCGCCGGCCTGGGTGAGCAGCGGCAGGCCGATCAGGACGGCGATGGCGAGGGCGCGGCCGACCCAGGCGGCGGCGACGGTGCCGCTCATCGGCTTGCCGGTGATCTTCCAGACCACGGCGCGGAGCATCCGGCCGCCGTCCAGGGGGAGGCCGGGGAGCAGGTTGAAGACGGCCACGATGAGGTTGGAGATCATCAGGCCGGCCAGCAGGACGCCGGGGACGGTGCCGGGCTCGACGGGCAGCAGGGCGAGGTAGAAGACGCCGGCCAGGACGAGGGAGAGCAGCGGGCCGACGAAGGCCAGCACGAACTCGCGGCCGGGGGTCTCGGCCTCCTTCTCGATCTCGGAGACGCCGCCGAAGAACTGGAGCTGGATGCGGCGGACCGGGAGTCTGAAGCGGAGGGCGGCGACGGTGTGGGCGAGTTCGTGGACGAGGACGGAGGCGTAGAAGGCGACCGCGAAGAAGAGGGAGACCAGGTAGCGGGCGGCGCCCAGCTCGGGCAGGACGCGGTCGAGCTGGCCGCCGAACACCCAGGTGATCAGGGCGGCGACCAGGAACCAGCTGGGGGCGACGTAGACGGGGACGCCGAAGGGGCGGCCCATCAGCAGGCCGCCGCCGGGTTCGCGGGGGCGGCGCGGCGGGCGCTCGGGGCCGCCGCCGTCCGACCGCGCGTGCGTGCGGGGGTCCGGGCCGGGGACGTACGGCCCCTTCTCGGTACCAGTGCCGGAGCCGTACGGCCCGCTGTCCGTGCCGTCGCCGGGAACGTACGGCCCCGTCTCGGGACCAGTGCCGGGAACGTACGGCCCGCTGTCCGTGCCGTCGCCGGTGCCTGAGTCGTGCGGTCCCTTCTCCGTGCTGCCGTCGCCCGGAGTCGCCGGGGCCTGTTCCGTGCCGTCGGGGTCCGGTGCTTGCCGGGCGTGGGGGTCGGGGTGGCCGGTGCCGCCGTTCGGGGGCCGGCCGGGGCGCGCGGGGCCGGTGACCGGGGGCCCCGCGTGGGGCTCGGCCGACTCGTCGCTGCCGGACCGCGGCTGCCCGCTCCCGCCGCTCACGTCCACGGTTTCCCCTCGTTCGAAGCGTCTTCCGCTCCTGCCGGGCGGAAGGGTCTCACGTCGATGGTATGCGGCCCCGGCGCCCCGGCCCGCCCCGGCACCCCAGTGCTCGTCCCGCGTCCCGGGCGGCACCGCCGCGGCTGGGTCACTGTCAGTGGCGGGCCGTAGGGTCTGGGGCATGGAGACGAGCATCGAGGGTGCGGTGGAGGGCGTCGCGGGACCGACGGCGCCCGTGGCGGACGAGGCAGTGACGGTCGCGGCGGGCCCGGTCCTCGGGTCCGGGACCGCCCCGCGGGCCGCCATAGCGCCTGCCTCCTTGTCGCCCTCGCGGGCCGGTGACTTCATGCAGTGTCCGCTGCTGTACCGGTTCCGGGTGATCGACCGGCTCCCGGAGAAGCCGAGCGAGGCCGCGACCCGGGGCACGCTGGTGCACGCGGTGCTCGAGCGGCTCTTCGACGCCCCGGCGGCCGAGCGCACCCCGCCGCGGGCCAAGGCGCTGGTGCCCGGCCAGTGGGACCGGCTGCGCGAGACCAGGCCCGAGGTGGTGGAGCTGTTCGCCGACGACCCGGAGGGCGAGCGGCTGGCCCGCTGGCTGGCCGAGGCGGAGCGGCTGGTGGAGCGCTGGTTCACGCTGGAGGACCCGAGCCGGCTCGAGCCCGCCGAGCGGGAACTGTTCGTCGAGACGGAGCTGGCGTCGGGGCTGCGGCTGCGCGGCATCATCGACCGGGTCGACGTGGCGCCCACCGGTGAGGTGCGGATCGTCGACTACAAGACCGGCAAGGCGCCCCGGCCCGAGTACTCCGAGGGCGCGCTGTTCCAGATGAAGTTCTACGCCCTGGTGGTGTGGCGGCTGAAGAAGGTGGTCCCCCGCCGGCTGCAACTGGTCTACCTGGGCAGCGGGGACGTGCTGACGTACGACCCGGTCGTCGCCGACCTGGAGCGGGTCGAGCGCAAGCTGCTGGCGCTGTGGGACGCGATCCGGCTGGCGACGGAGACCGGTGAGTGGCGGCCGCGGCCCACCAAGCTGTGGGGCGGGGGCGCCCACCACCCGC
>NZ_JBQOUX010000020.1:0-90291 GCF_052216785.1 Streptomyces sp. JW3
GACGGCGGCATCAACGGCAACGGCCCGCTGGACGTCGATCTGGCCGACGTGAACATCGACGGCCCCGACATCACGGCGGGCGGTGCGAACCTCACGGCCACCGGTGCGGACCTCACGGCGGGCGGCGGCACCTCCTCGGGGCCGGGTGGCGTCCGCACCCAGGGTTCGGCCACCGACAGCCCGGCGTCGCAGACGGCTCCGACGCCCGGGAACACGGCATCCGGCGACAGCACGGGGCTGGACGGGAACACGGTCTCCGGGGACAGCACGAGGCCGAGCACGAACACAGCCACGGGCGGGAATACGGGGCCGGGCAGCGACTCAACCACCGGCGCAGACACAATGCCCGGCGGGAACACCACCACCGGCGGAACGAACCCCGGCGGAAACACCACCACCGGCGGAACGAACCCCGGCGGAAACACGACCGCCGGCGGAACGAACCCCGGCGGAAACACGACCGCCGGTAACACGCCCCGCCCGGGTACCACAACGTCTCAGCCGCAGGGCGAGGGGGACGCCCAGGACACGGACACGTCGCAACAGCTGCCCTCGTCTGCGGTGCCCGACGACGACACCCCCGCGCCGGTCAGCACCGTTCAACAACAACCGTCCGGAACCGACGACGACAGCACCACCAGCAACGAAACCCGCACCGACATCCCGGACAGCGCGCAGGACACGCCGCTGCAGTCCGGGAACGGCGAGCAGACCGGCACCCCGGTCACCACCACCCCGGCCCCGCTGCCCTCCACCGCCTCCGGACCGACCGGAACGACGACCACCGGCAGTCCCAGCCCGGCCTCCTCCCCCACTCCGTCCACCACCAACCCGCCGCGCACATCGACCCCGGACCAGCAGGACGACACGGTCACCCCCACCACCCCGGCACCGACCCCGGACACGGACACGGACACGGACCCCGCGGTCTCCACGAACCCCAACGCGCCCACCGCCTCCGACCTCCCGACACCGGTCACCACCACCGGCGGCGACCACCAGTTCAGCGACCCGGGTGACCTTCAGGGCGGACACCCAGGCGACCTCTCGAACAGCCCCGCATCGACCACGCCGGACGCCACCCCGGCCGGCCGGGCAGAAGCCCCAGACACCGCCACCGACACCGTCGCCGTCGTGCCCCTGGACGACGGCCAACGGCGGTTCATCGCAACTCAAGTGACCGCCGCCGACGTCCCGGAGGCCCTGCCGGGGCCGGCCCCCGACGTGTCGGTCACCGTCCAGGATCTCGACCGTGCGGGCGTCCCGCTCACCTCCGAGCAGCGGGTGCGGTCCGTGCTCAGCGGTGGCCCGCTGTCCCTGACCCTCGGCGACCTCCCCGTCGTCGACCAGGTCAAGGTGCTGATGGCCGGGCCGGGTCCCTGGCCCGCGTCCCTCGACGCCGTGGCCGCCAACGCCACCCGGCGTCTGTGGCAGGACGCTCACGCGGACTTCACCCGGACCGCCCCGGCCGGCGCGGACGCACCCGGCGCGCGGCGCGACTGGGACACCGCGGTCGACCTCGTACTGCCGGCCCAGTCGCACCCAGTGCTCGACGACCCTCGGTACGCGGACGAGCCGTACCGGGACGCCGTACGGCAGGTCGCCGAACTGCTGGCGGACGGGGGCGGACTCGACGCCGCGGCGGGTCTCGCCGATCAGCTGCGACAGGGGCTGGGACTGCCGGACCGGGCAAGTGCAGGGCTCCCCCGGACGCACGGGTCGCCCGAGCCCGTCGTCACCACGGGTACCGCCGGCGCACACGTTCCCGTAACCACCGGCACGGCGTCGTCCCCGGTTCCCAGCGACCCGGCCCTGACCCCCGTCGCGGACCCGGCTGCCCCGGAGTCGCCCACGAGTTCCCTCGGCTCCGCCGCCATGGATCTCGACACTCCCGAGCCCGAGGACCAGCACCCGGCCCACGCCGCGGAGCACGGGCCCGGCCCCTCCACCGCGCAACGGCCCGACCCCGGGTACTCCGCCGAACTCACCCGCGTCTTCGGGGCCGGCATCACCAGTAACCCCCTGCACGCCTCTCTCCTGGACGCCGTGGGCCGGCTCGACGCGCTGCGGCAGGCCGGCCACGGCCCCGCGCTCGGCCCCGGGCCCCTCGATCTCGACGCCGTCGCACGGCATGTGCTGCTCCTCGAACCGGGCACCCCCGTCACCCACGACCACCACGGCGACCTCTTCCGGATCGCGCTGGACCCGGCGACGGAACAGGCCCCCACCCTGGCCGCGTTGGCCGCCTTCGGGCTCGCTCTCCGGGGCGGTCTGGCCACGCCCAACGCGCTCACCGGGCCGGACGGCACCCCGTACGGACGGGTGTGGACCGGTGCCGCCGGGGCCGGCCACGGGCTCGACATCGACCCCGGCACCACCACCGTGAAGGTGCGCCGTCCCGACGGGCAGGAGGAGGAGAGCCCGCCGCGCCCCGCCCCCTGGAGCCCGCGACCGGGACAGCCGCGGCCCTACGTCGTCATGGCGTCGGGCAACTCCCACGCGATTCTCGTCCGCACCAAGGACGGCACCCGGGTCTCCGCGCCGCCGGCCGTCGTCGCCGAACTACTTGCCCTGGACCCGGCGTTGTCGTCCCTGCCGCCGGAGGCTCCCGTCCTGCTGGTGGTGCCCTACGCCGGTGGCCGGCAGTTGGAGCTGCCGCGCGCGCTCGCCGACCGGCTCGGGCGCGAGGTGTGGTCCACGAGCGGTCATCCGGTCCTGGGCCGCCGGGACGGGACCGCCCGGGTTCCGCTGTCCCTCCAGGACCGGCCCGGCGTGCCCCGGGGCGACTGGATCCGCAGCCGGCCGGGCGAGGTGGTGCCGGAGGACCGGGGCGACGTTCCGCAGTGGGAGCGCCGCATGATCAGCCACACCATCGTCGCCGACGAGAGCGGCAACCCGCAGCTCGGCCGGATGGCCTTCAACCCGTCCGAACTGGCCGGTGTGCGCGAGTTCCGGGCCCGCAACGTCCACCGCATCACGAGTTTCGCCCGGCGGCACCCCGGCGCTCTCGGGGTGACCTCGCAAACGCCGCTGACCGTGGGGGCGGGCCCCGACGAGCAGGTCTACCACCTGATCATGCACGCCTCGCCGCACACCGTCTCCGTCCCGCAGGAGGACGGCAGCACTTACCACGCGTCCGGCGAGGAACTCACCCGCTGGCTCTCCCGCCGGCCGAGCGTACGGCGCCTGCGCGAGTCGGACTGGATCTACCTCGACGCCTGCTGGACCGGCGGCAGTTACCAGCGCGGCAAAACCGGGAGCACCGTCGACCTGGCCGGTCGGCCGCAGCCGGCCGCCGACCCGCTCACGGACGTCCCCACCGCCCAGACCGTGGCCAACGGCACCCGCAAGCGGGTACGGGCGGTCGACCGTCCCGCCGGACACCACAACGACCCGGGCGACACCTCGCACTTCTGGCTGGAGGCGTACACCGACGCGCGCGGGCGGGGCGGGCAGGTACGGGAGTTCCGGCCCGAGCCGTCCGCCGGTGAACTCGCCGCCCACGCCCGGACCGCGGGCCTGCACACCGGCCCGGGGCCGGTGCCCGCCGAGACCACCGCGCGGACCCTGCGCCTGGTGCGCGCCCTGCGCCTGGCCCTGGGCCCCGGCATCGACGACGACCCGTCCTACGGCGATCTGCTGCGCGGCATCGGCGCGCTGGAGACGATGCGGCAGGCCGACCCGGCCCTGCTCGGCACCGGGCCCTTCACCATGGACCTCTTCCAGCGGCTGGCCTTCGCGCAGCTGCGGGACCACGGCGGCGGCCCGGGCCCGGTGGACGCCACCGCCTACCGGGACCTGCTGGCCCGGGCGGCCGCCGCGCCGGCCGGCACCCCGCTGAGCCGGTTCGCACGCGTGCCCCACCTCGTCGGAGTGGCCCAGCAGACCCGGAACCTCGCGGATCTGCCCGCGACGACCCGAAGAGTGCTCCGCCTGGACGCCGCCGAACCGGTCGGCGAGGCGGAGGTGGCCCGGCTGTACTGGGCGCGGGTGAAGGCCGTCGAGTGGCTCAACGGGCTGCCGGACGTGGCCGGCACCGCCGCCCGGGTGCTGCACCTGCCCGCGCCCGACGCCGGGCGCCGCGCCGAGCTGGGCGGGCTCGCCACCCGGGCGATCGCCGTCGGGCGGGACCCGTCCGATCCGGTGGAGCTGGCCGCCTTCCATCTGGAGGAGCTGGGCGCCTTCGCACCGCAGACCCTGCTGCCGGGGGCCGATGGCCGGCCGGCCGGCCGCAACTGGGTGTCCCCGGTGCCGGGCGCGCCACTGGACGGTTCGGTCCTCGGCACCACCACGCCCCAGCCGGACGGCACCCACCGGCGTACCGGCACCCAGGCGGCACCCTGGGCGGGTACCGGCCGGGGCCCGGCCTACGTCGTCGCGGCGGCCGACGCCGGGCACGGCCGGGTCCTGGTCACCCTGCCCGGCGGCCGGCGGCTCGCCGTGCCGTACGCGGAGTTCGCCGAGCTGGTCGCCCGCGACCCCGAGCTGACCGGCCGGAACCTGTGGAACACCGACGTCGTCCTGGCCGTCCCGCACGCGGGCGCCGCGGCGTTGCCGCAGGCCGGTGTCCCGCAGCCGCAGCCCCTGCGACTGGCGGTCGCCTCGGCCACCGCCCGGTCCGTCTGGGCGCCCGGGGGCGCGGCGGGCCTGGGACGGCAGGGGAACACGGGACCGCTCACCGTGGGCGCGGACCTGAACGCCGCCTGGACCCGCACCCATCCCAGGGACCTGTTCCTGCCCCGGCCCCCGGCGCCCGCCCCCGCGTCGGTACCGACCGGCTCCGCGCAGCCGACCACGACCGCCACGCCCCTCGACACAGGCACCCAGCCGACCACGACCGCCACGACCCCCGCCGCGGACGCCCGGCCGAGCGTGACGCCGCCCTCTCCGACGACCCTGCCCCCGACAGCGACGCCGCTCCCGCCGACGACGCTGACCCCAACAGCGGCACTGACGCCAACCGCCGCAGACACGGACTCCGCGGGCGGGGCCGACAGGCGCGGCACGAACACCACCACCCCACCTGCCGCCCGCAGGAAAGTCACCACGGCGGTGTCCCGCGCTCCCCTGGCGACCATCCCGGAGGACGGTCCGCCGCCCGGGCCGCCGGACCTGCCCGCGCCCCCCGGCCCGCCGGCGCCGCCGGTCCGGCCTCGCGGCGCGGACCGGGCCGGCTGGGTCGGCCGCGACCTCGACCTGCGCCGTCCGCCGCGCGTCGACCGGGACCTGCCCCCCGCGCCGGTGGACGGCGGCGGGCCGGTGCGGTTCTCCGACGGCTCCCGGCTGCCCGCGTACATGGGCGGTGTCGCCGCGCTGTACCCCGGTCTCGCACCCGAACTGCTGCGGCGGTCCTACGCGCTCGGTCAGAGCGACAGTGTGCTGCGCGGCACCGATCAGGTCGCGGCGGAGATCACCGGGCAGCTGGGCCGGGCCGGGGTGCGTCCCGGTGCGCCCGACAAGCGGTGGGGCGGGTCCGGGCGGAGCCTGGAGGAGGACCTCCGGCGGCGGCTGCGGGAGCGTCCGCAGGGCTTCTTCGGCGACGGCCAGCAGTTCACCTACCGGACCGCGAACGGCCGTACCCGCGTGCTCCGGGTGACGGCACGCCCGTACGGCAGGTGGAGCCGGTTCGCCTTCGGCTTCGCCAACCCGGTCAAGGTCGACACGATGGCGCGCACCACGACCACGACCGGTCGCACCGCCGTCAACAGCACCTCCACCTCTCTGGTGCCGACCGTCCCGCTGGGCCCCGCCAAGTTCAAGTACACGGTGTGGGGCCGGGTCTTCTTCCGCAAGAACTGGGGCAAACAGATCCAGTACGGTCTTCAGGACCAGACCATGAACCAGAACGAGACCCGCACCACGGACGGCTCGCACGCCCATCTCGACGACGTCTGGTACGACATCGAGGTCACCGACCGGCGAGGCCGGCCCGTCGACGCGGCCGACCGGAGTCTGACGGCGGACAGCCGGAGCGGGGTGGCGTTCGGCTTCGCGGTCCGCGCGGGGCTGATGGCCCGGCTCGCCGACAGCCTCACCCAGGACAAGCCGCCCGCCGACCGGCTGCCGCAGCACATGGACCTGGGCGGCCGGCCCGCCTACCGGCTCGTCACCACCGAGGCGTTCGGCCCCATGGCGCACGTGCGGGACTGGACGCTCCAGCAGCTCGGGGTCGCGTCGGACAGCCTGGCCGGCGCGCAGCTGACCGACTTCTTCTCCACCGACGGCTTCCAGCGCATGAGCCGGGTGCAGAACGCCGGCCGCACCACCACCCCGCCGTTGTTCCGTGACTCCGCGGGCTCCGCGCCGCTCGGCGTCTTCACCGTGGAGGTGCGTTCCGGCGCGGCGCAGCTGATCAGCGAGACCACCGCGGCGGAGCTGCGCGACATCACCCAGGCCACGGTCCGCAACGAGCGTGTCGTCGGCCACAGCAAGAGCACCGAGGCCGGCGGTGCGCTCGGCCCGTCCTTCCAGTTCTTCGGCACCGGCCACGGCAAGTTCGACCTGCGGATGCTGCTCGGCGGCAACATCCGCTACGGCAGTTCCCGCGGCCGCAGCGGCACCACCGGCGGCACCGGGGCCGTCAAGACGGCCGGGCAGGCCAAGGGCGACCCCACCGGTCTGTACTTCGTCCAGAAGACGGTCACCGTGACCGCGCCGCCGGACACCAAGGCCCCCCTGCCCGACCAGCGCGGCGACGGGGGCACCCGGCCGGGCAAGCTGCGCAAGAACCCGCCCGCCCGGTGGAGCGCCGCGCCGCGCACCCGGACCTTCCACACCTGGGCCGTGGAGCGGATGACCCGCACCGAGGCCCGCCGGCTGGCCGGTCTCGACCAGGGGCTCAGCCGCGGCACCGAGCCCGCCGTGCCGCCGTACCTGGCCGCGGACCGGCCGACGACCCTCGGCATGGCGCGCCCGGAGGAGTTCACCTTCGACGACGGCGCCTTCACCCGGACCGTCGACGGTGCCCAGCGCAGCTTTCCCGAGCACTTCGCGGAACAGGTGCTGACGCAGGTCGCCCGCGCCTATCCGGACCTCGTCGCCCCGCTCGCCGAACTCAACCCGGACAACCCGCGCTGGCGGGGTGCGGACCACTTCCAGATCGTGCTGAACAACACCCTGGAGGTACTGAACACGCTCAGCCACCACGGCATGGCGGGCAACCTGGAGGCGATGATGACCACCGGGCTGCGGATCCCGCTGGTCGAATCCGGCCGGATCGGACGCGGACTGCGGTACGTGTGGATCGACGCGGAGCTGACCGGGCGGCGCTACGAGGGCCGGCAGAAGGACCTGCGGCTGCGGTTCAGCGCGCCCGGCAGCGAGAACCTGGGCGGCCGGCAGAGCGGTGGCCGCGGTCTGCACGCCGGCTTCGAGGGCCTGCTCTCGCTGCGCGACTCCCGCACCGACGACATCGGCGGCCCGTCCCAGGCGGGCACGGGCAGCGCGGGCGTCCGGTACGGCGTCCGCGGCGACTCCGACAGCGGGTACGGGCCGAGCGTGACGCACGAGGCGATGGCCATCAACGCCAAGGGCGCGGACCTGTACAGCTACCGGCTCACCCTGACCGCGCGGCGCGGTGGCTTCTGGCGGTTCCGCAGCCTGCTGCGCGGTGTCCTCTTCCTCAACCTGCTCGGCACCCAGCCGTTCGTCTTCCGCGAGCGGGAGACCGATCTGCTCGGCGGTGCGGGCACCACCGCACCGCCCCCGGGCGGGACGCCGGACGCGGTGCCGCCCGGCGCGGCGGTGGCCGGCCGGGTGCTGCTGAGCATCCCGGTGGAACACGTTCCCACCCGCGGCGCCGGCCGTGTTCCCGGCCCGCTGCACGGTGTTCCGCTGCCGGTCCCGCGCCGGTCCGCCCGCGATCTGGCGCTGACCACCCGCACCCTGTTCGACCAGGCGGCCCGCCGCCGTACCCCGGACCACCACAAGCACCCGTTCCTGACGCTCACCGTCACCTCGCACCCCGGGCTCGCCGAAGCCGCGGAGCAGGTACTGAAGGAGGCGTCCGGCGGGTCGTGGCTGCTGACCCAGCAGGGCGCCCCCGCGCACGACGCCGCGATGCGGGCCTTCCAGAGCCAGTACCTCACCGCCAACTTCGACCAGACCTCCGCCGCCACCGGCTGGCGGGCCTCGGGGCTGTGGGCGAAGGCGCCCTACCTCAACCGCTCCTCGGTACTGGCCCACCGCACCAAGGTCGTGCCCGGCACCCTGACCGCGCTGACCGGCCCGGTCGGCGTCGACACCGAGACCACCCTCGGCGGCGCCACCCAGTCCGCCGGCCGCAACAGCCGCACCAGCACCCTGTTCGTCGGCGGCCAGCTGGTCTTCCTCAAGTCGCACGCCACCGGCCCGGGAGTGACCGGCAGTTACGGCGTCGTCGTCAGCCCCTACCGTCTGGACCGCTCCCGGGCCCGGCAGGTCTCCCGGATCGCTCTCGCCGAGATCAACCGCAAGGACTTCAACCGCCAGGTCCTGGTCACCGGCGACGTCCAGCACGAGATCGCGGCGGCCTCCACCACGGTCGGCCGCGGTGCCACCGGCCTGCGGCATCTGCCGCGCCGGCTGGCCGGTGCCGCGGGCCGGCGGGTGCTGGTCAACGACGGCTGGACGGCGCACATCCCGGAGCAGAGCGCCTACCGGCTGGGGCTGCTCAGCGACCGCTGGGGCGATGTGCCGCGCTACACCCGGCGCACCTGGTCGCCGCAGCCGTGGCTGCTGGACAACCCGTTCGGCGGTTTCACCGTCAACACCCTCAACACCGCGCCGGTCCTGCGCGACTTCGATCGCCGACTGCGTCCGCTCGGGCTGTCCAAGGCCGACCGGGACACCGTCCACCGGCTGGTCTCCGACCGGGTGGTGCGCGCCCTGGGCAAGGAGATGACCGGCTCCGGCGTGTCGGTGCCCGCGGAGATCGGCCGCTGGGGCTCGGACACGGTACGGACCTGGGTCGGTGACCGGCAGGTCGCGGTGCGGGCGGAGCTGATCCCCGTCAAGGTGCCGCGGTCCGCGGTCAGCGACGGCGACCGCCCCGGGTTCGCCGGTCTGGGACACAGCGTCGAACTGGAGGAACACCGGCAGGCCGTGGAGACGGTCGCCGAGACGCGCGGCCGGGCCTCCGGCGCGAGCGTCGGCACGACGGTCACCGAGGGGGTGCACACCGGGAACTCGGTGGCCCGGGCGGCCGGCCCCAGTTACTCCGAGGTCGGCGCCACCCAGCAGAGCGTGTCGCAGACCCGCGCCGAGGGCAGCGTGCGGATCGCCACCGCCACGACCACCCAGGCGCACGGCGAGTACGTCACGCGTTACCGGCTCCGGCTGAGCCTGGACATCACGGACACCGGCACCCCCGCGGGACCCGACGACACCGACCGCTCCGCCGCCGACGACACCGGTCGCGGCACTCGCGGCGGACCCTTCGGCGCCCTCGGGCGCCGCACCGGGCGGTGGTGGCGGAAGGTCACCGGCCGGACGCGGCTGACCGTCGACGCCGAGGGCGACGTCGGAGACCTGATCGAGCACTACCCCCTCAGCCTCATGCGCCCCGACCCCACCCCCGACCCCGCCTCCCCGGTACCGGCCGACGACGCCGAGTCGGCGCCGGACCCGCTCGCCCCGCCGGAACTGCCGCCGCCCGGCACGCCCCGCAAGGTCGCCGTGCCCCGCACCATGGGTCCCGGTGGCTGGCGCGACGTACGGCACCCGGGCGACGGCGGCACGAAGCCGTTCACCTTGCCGGAGGACGGGTTCAAGGTCCGCCGGATCGTCGGTCTGAAGCAACTGCGCGAGGCCAACACGCTCGCGCTGGCGTCGGCGTACGACACCGGCCTGGACCTGCCCGAGCACGGCACACCGAGCGCCGAGCTGCTGGCCCGGGCGGCGGACACCCCGCTGACCCGGGCCGGCACCGGCGCGGCGCAGAACCTGGAGGACGGTACGGGCAACGGAGCCCTCAGCGCCTTCTACGACCACACCCTCGACGCCGACGGCTACCGCATACCGGGTCTCACCGACCGGGGCTTCCTCGGCGGCGCCGACGGGGAGCTGGCGATGTACTCCAAGCCGGACCTGGGCCGGGCCCAGCTGCTGGCCGTCGCCGACGGCATGAAGCACGAGGCCCCCAAACGGGACACGCAGGGCGGCGGCATGTCGGCCGCCCGCGTCGGCACCACCGAGTCCTCGCTGGGCGGCGGGCCGCTCACCTCCTCCCAGACCACCGGCACCAACCAGATGGGCGCCACCGGCCCCGGTGACTCCGCCACCGACTCCGACGCCCTCGCCCAGCAGGGCGACCGGCTCGGCTCGGTCAACGTCAAGCCGAACACGACCCGTTCGTTCCTCTTCGCCGTCCCCACCACCTGGCTGAGCGTCGCCGGCGTGCACCACCACGTCAGGGACAGCCGGGTGGGGCGGGCCGTGCGCAGCCCGTTCGGCAATCCGCAGCGGGGACCGCAGGCGATGGAGACCGAGACCACGGTCCTGGCCTGGGTGCGCGAGGACGTGGCCCGGGACCTCGGGCTGATCGACGACACCGGTTTCCCGCCCAAGGTCGCCAAGGCGTGGGACGCGGTCACCAAGGCCGACAAGGAGTGGACGGCCGCCGACAAGAAGTACTGGGACCGGCGCCGCGCCGAGGGACCCGTGCGGGAGGCCGCGCTGGCCGGGGCGGAACGCACGCTGGCCGCGCTCGCCGCGCGTGACGTCGAGGGCCTGCCCGAGGTCGCCGCGGCCCGCGCCGCGCTGCGCCGCATCACCGACGAGGCCGCCTCCGCCGAGCCGGAGCACGACGGCTGGGCCCAACTCCAGGACGAGCAGCGGGAACAGGCCGCGGCACGGTTGGACGGCCTGCTGCGGGCGGCCGCCGAGGAGGTGTCGGCGGCCCGCGCGGCCAGGGACGCCGCTCAGCGACAACTCGACGGCCTGGGTGAGGAGTTGCGGCAACTGCGCGCCACGGCCGAGGCGCTCGCCGACGAGTACGCCCGGGTCCGCGAGGGAGCCGACCGGCTCACCCGCTGGCACCAGCTGCACGCCACGGAGGCCGGCCGCCGCACCCTCGGCAGCACGCCGGAACCGTCCGAGGTCGTCTTCACCCCGCCGGCCCCGGACGGGAAGAAGGATGACGGGAAGAGCAGCGACAGCACGAAGGACGACGGGAAGAAGGGGGACGCGAAGAAGGACGACGGGAAGAAGGCGGACGACGGCAAGGAGAAGGCGAAGGGCGACGGCGACGGTCCGCAAGGACGGCCCGCGCACGCCGGACCGCCGTGGCGACCCGGCGATCCGGGCTCCGCCGTGACCTTCGACGCCGCCTCCGACCACCGCACCCTGACCGCGACCGGGCTCGACGGCCGCACCCGCACCTACGACCTGCGGCGGCCGGACGGCGACGGCAACGGCTTCTACGCCGCCCTGGCCCACGCCCTCGGCGGCAACCGGCAGCCGGACCGGCTGGCGAGCCAGATCTCGGCGAGCCGCGCGCTCCCCGCCGACGCGCCCCTCGACCCCGGGGCGACCTTCCGCCTGCGCGAGCTGGAACTCAGGGCCTCGCTGGCGGGTCCGCGCAACGCCGCCAAGCGGGCCGCCGTCGAGGCGGCGGGGGGACGCCTCCCCGACGCCGTACGCGGCGCGCTCACCCCGTTCCAGCGGGAACGGCTGGTCCGGCTGCATCTGCGCCAGGGCCGGCACTGGGACAGCGCGACCGCCGACCTCGCGGCGTCCACCACCGCGCGCACGCTCGGCGTGCACCTGACGGTGGTCGGCGAGGACGGCTCCCACCGGCGTTTCCCCGCCGGTCCCGAGGTGCCGGCGGCACCGGAGGTGACGCTGTACCGACAGGGGGACAGCTATCTGGCCGCCCTGCCCCGCCCCCTCGATCCGGCCTCCGGCCGGCCACCGGTCCTGCCGGAAGAGTCTCCTCCCGCACCGCCGAAGCAGACTCTTCCGGCACCACCGAAGGCGTCCGCGCCCCCCGGCACCGGGACCGGAACCGGCACCACGGCCGGGACGCGGGCCCCGCTCACGGAAGCGCGCGTCACCACCGGTGACCGTTCCTTCGTGCTGCGGGAGGTGCCCGCCGACGGAGACTGCCTGATGCACGCGGTCCTCGGCGGCCTGGCGTCGCAGGCGCCCGCCTCGCCCGCGGCCGGTCTGACGGTACGGCAACTGCGCGACCGGCTGGTGCGCTGGTACTCCGGCGCCTCAGCCGCCGGGCTGCGCGCCCAGCACGCCCAGCGGGACCCGCTGGAGACCCTGGTCCAGGACCTCTTCCCGGACCTCGGCAGCCTGCTGGGCATCCTCGGTCAGACCCGCCCGCCGGAGCTCACCCAGCGGCAACGCGACCGGGTCGACGCGCAGCTGGCCCAGGCTGTGCGGCGCCGTCGGCTGCTCGCCCTGGCGGACCGGCCGGGGGACCGGGATCTGCTGGCCGACCTGCCGGGCGACGCCGTACGGGCCGTGCTGCCGGCGCCCACCGCGCCGGAGGTGGCGGCGGCCGCGGACCGGCGGCTCGAACAGCGCCTGGTCGCACGGGAGCAGGCGGACACCCTGCGTACCCGGCTCATGGACGTGCTGCGCACGCCCGGTCCGGACCCCGTCGCCGACGCCTTGTGGCGGCGGCTGCGCACCGGGCCGCTCGGCCAGGTCGGCGCCCGCGGCATCCCGTACGGCCGGGGAGAGTTCCTCGCCCTCGGCCACGACGCCCTCGTCGCACGCGCGCTGGCCGCGCCGGACCTGTGGCACACGCCGTTCTACGACGAGGTTCCGCTGCTGGTGGCCCGCGCGCTCGGCGTCGACCTGGTCGTCGTCGAGCCGGACGGCACCGGCGGCTTCGGCACTCGCTCGCTGGATCCGGCGGCCACCGGGCCCGCCCTGCACGTCCACTACAACGGCACGGACCACTACCGGTCGCTGGACCCGGACGGCACGACCCCGCAGCCCTCCCCCGCCGCGCCCGTCCCGGCCCCGCCGGCCCCGCCGCAGGCGCCGCCCGCGCCGCGCCCCGACCAGGGCGACCGCGACTGGCTGGCGGAGCTGGCCCGTCGGCACGGGGCGAGCGAGGCGTACGTGCGCCGGCTCACCGAGGGGCTGTCCGCTCCGCTGCTCGCCCGGCTGCGGGCCCAGGACCTCGAACGGGACGGCGACTTCGGGGACCCGGTGCAGCCCAAGCGCGTGAAGGACGAGGAGCGGGACGACCAGGGTGACGTACGCGTCAATCCGCTGTGGACACCGCTGGACGAGATCGATCCCGACCTGCTCCTGACGGGCGACCGGGACGCCGTGTGGCTCTACACGGTCACCCCGGACGGCCGCGTACTGGTGGGCAGCGAGGAGCCGTCCACCGTACTGAGCGACGACCAGACGGCCGCCCTGCTGGCCGGACTGCGCACCAAGCGCCCCGGTCTCACGGCGGAGCAGCTGACAGCGGAGCTCGACGGCCTCGGACACACCGGCATCGCCGCGGAGTTCGGCGGTGACGGCCGGGCCCGGCCGGGGGCGAGCCGGGTCTCCGGCGAGTTCCGGTGGAACGCCGCGCTGCGCTCCTGGACGGTCAACGACAAGTCCGGCCGCTACATGAGCAAGTCGGTCCGGCCGGGCGTGGCTCCCGAAACGGCCGCGGGCTGGCTGGACAACGTGGCCGGACTGTTCACCGAACGGCTCGGCGTCCATGTCCGTCCCGACCAGGTCAAGTCCGCGGCACCGCCGGTCACCGCCGAGCCCGCGGCCGGCTCGGCCGCCGTCCCCGCCGTCCCCGCCACCGCGCTGACCCTGACCCGGCCCGCCGGCACCGCCGACTGGCTGCCGCAGGCGCTGGCGGCGGCGGTCGCCGACCGGGCCGCCGACCGGCTGGAGCGGCCCGGCCTGGGCGCGCTGCTGGCCGGTCCCGACGCCGCCGACGCGCTGCACCGCTGGGTCGAATTCCGGCTGGCCGCGCCGGACGCCGCGACGCGCGTGCCCACGCGGCTGTCCGACCAGGGGTGGTCCGGCGCGCACACCACCCTCGCTCCCGGCGAACTGGAGGCGGTGGGGGTGACGCTGCCGGAGGACCAGCACGCGTTCGCGGCGCTGACCGGCGGGCTGCCGGTCGCGGAGGTCACGCTCACCCCCGCCCAGCGCTACCGGCTGCTGCGCCGCTGGGGCGAGGCCGCAGGGCTCGTGACCGTCACGGAGGTCGCGGCCGCCGTGGCCGCCGCGGACCTGGGGCTCGACCTCACGCTCGTCGGGCCGGACGGGGAGGAGACCCACTACGGACCGTCGTCCCCTGACGGGGCGCCGGGCGCCGCCACGGATCCGGTGCCGTCCCCGGCGGTCACCGGACGATGACCTCCACCGGCCGGACGTCGGCGACCTCGCGGCAACCTCCACGCCACCCGCGGCCCCTAGCGTGCGGAACGTCATGATCACAGCACACGACGACAGCACGCCCCGGGGCGTCGCCTCCGGCGGCGGGGCGTCCCAGGCCCTTTCCGCGTCCCAGGCCCTCCCCGCGTCACCGCCGCCTGCCCCTGCGTCTGCATCCGCGCCTGCGCCGCCCCGGGCGCCGGCGGACGTCGAGGAGATCGCGCGGCTCGCCCCGGACCACTGGATCAGCTCGGTCGACCCCGGCTGGCACGCCGGGAGCCCGCCGCCGGCCTCGGCGGTGGCCGGGCGCTGGCGGTCGGGGCCCGACGGCAGGGTCGAGGAGTGGGAGGGCAACGACACCTACCGTCCGACACCCGAGGCGCTCGGCTGGCCGGAGCCGACCGACCCCGTGGACGCCGCGCTGCACCTCGCGGTCACCGGCTACGGCCCGCTGGACGCGGTGCTCCACGCTCTGGCGGAGGCCCGGCTGCTGGTGCTCACCCTGCCGGACGGCGCACCGGTGACGGCGACGGTGACGGACGGCGGCCCGGTGGTTCCCGCCTACACGGCACCCCAGCACCTGGCCGCCGCCGGCGCCTTCGCCTTCGTCCGGCACACCGTGCCCGAACTGCTGTCCCGCCTTCCCCAGGGCCACCGCCTGTACCTGAACCCGACCTCCCCGGCGGGCACCGTAGTGGACCTCGACCACGAGACTCTGACGAAGGCGCTGGCGGACCTCACCCGGCCGGACCCGGACGCGGCCCCGCGGCGCGTGAGAACGGTCGCCCAACCGGCGGCCGGGCCCACCGCACCAGCGCCCCGGCCGCCGCGGCGGGCGGAGCCGCCGCCCGCCCCCTGACACAGCCCGGCGGGGCGAACCGGAGAGGACCACGTACCGGGTCGGACAGGTGCCGGCGCACCGTGCGCCGCCAGGGACCGAAGTGGGCCGCGCCGTCCGTCGTCCGTAGCAGGTGCACGCTGGGTGCGTGCGGAGTGCCAGCGCCTCGTCGGTTCGGCGTCACCCGCTTGCGCCGAGACGAGCCCCGCGGGGGCTACACGGTGGTGGCTGATCCGGAGGGAAGCGAGTTCTGCGTGGATTGAACGACGGGGAACCGCACCCCGGTGAGGTCTTCGGAGACGGCCCACAGTCGCTGCTGGACGGCTGCCTCGTACGACTGCGGGCTGGAGGTGACCAGCCGGGGGTGCCCCTTGACCTCCATGCGTCCGCCGGGGCCGTAGTACTGGCCGCCGAACGCGGCGGGGTCGGTGGCGGCGCGCAGGGTCGGCAGCGCGCCCATCGCCGGCGGCTGGGTGATCAGCGGTGCGAGCCAGGTGAGCGGAAGCCGGAGGGCCGCGGGGCTGTTGCGGGCGAGCTCGGTGCTGGACATGCCGGGGTGCGCGGCCAGCGCGACGGTGGTGCCGTGCGTGGCGAGCCGACGCTGGAGCTCGTAGGTGAACATGAGGTTGGCCAGCTTGGACTGCCCATAGGCGGCGACCCGGCTGTACGACCGCTCCCACCGCAGGTCGTCGAAGTGGATCGCGGCCCGGATGCGGTGGCCGGTACTGCTGACCGTCACCACCCGCGAGCCGGGTACCGGCAGCATCCGGTCGAGCAGCAGTCCGGTGAGTGCGAAGTGGCCGAGGTGGTTGGTGCCGAACTGCATCTCGAAGCCGTCCCGGGTGGTCTGCTTCGGGGTGTACATCACGCCGGCGTTGTTGATCAGCAGGTCGATGCGGTCGAGCCGGGACCGCAGCGCCGACGCCGCGGTCCGGACGGATTCGAGCGAGGTCAGGTCCAGCTCCTGCACGGTGACGTCGCCGGTCATGCGGGCCGCGGCCTGCTCGCCCTTCACGACGTCGCGCACGGCGAGCACCACGGACGCCCCGCGCTCGGCGAGCGCCTTGGCGGTCTCGTATCCCAGTCCGGTGTTGGCCCCGGTCACCACGGCCACCCGCCCGCGCTGGTCCGGAATGTCCGCCGTCGTCCACTTCTTACGCACGCCAGGCTCCCCACTAGATAACGTACCGGAAGTATCTTGCACCGACGACGTTAAAGTACTCCCGGTACGTTGTCAACGTACCGCAGGTACCTAAGTTAGGCTGGTGACCGTGAGTTTCCAGCGGGCGCGAACCGAAGAGCAGCGGGAGATCCGTCGACGGGCGATCCTGAACACGGCGTCGGCGATGCTGGATGAGATGCCCGTGGCCGCGGTCACCTTGAACGAGCTCAGCCGCCGGGTAGGACTGGCGAAGCCGAACGTGCTGCGCTACTTCGAGTCCCGCGAGGCGGTGCTGCTGGAACTGCTGGACCGCCTCCTTCAGGAGTGGCTGACGGAACTGGCAGGCGAGTTCGCCGCCGGCCTCGACGAGAATCTGCCCATGACCGAGCGAGCGGCAGGGGTGGCCGAGATCCTCAGCCGCTCACTGTCCGGCCGAGTGGTGCTGTGCGACCTCTTCGGCGCGCAGAGCAGCGTCCTGGAACGCAACGTCTCCGTCGAGGTCGTCGCCCGCTACAAGCGCGCCTCCCTGGACCGCTTGACGACCATGACCGACCTGCTCCTGAAGTACCTGCCGGAGCTGGGCGAGAACGCGACGCCGTTCAGCCTGCAGACCATGCTCGTGGCCGGCGCGCTGCCGGCGTACACCACACCCCCACCCAGCCTGCGGGCGGCCTACGAGGCCGAGCCCGACCTCGCCCGCTTTCACCTGGACCTGAAGGACTCCTTGAAACTGGGCCTGACCACAACCCTCCTGGGCGCGCTGCCCCGCAACTGACCTGCGACGCAGCGGACGTCCGGCAGCGCGGGCCCGGTCCGGCGGCAGCAACTGCGGTGCGATCACGAGAGAGCCCCGGGCCAGATCGTCGGGGCTGACTGGACGGTCCGCGCCGGAGTCACCAGCACCGCCGCACGAAGAAGAACGAAGCGCACATGACGACCACAGTGCCGGCACACGTCGCCGAGCTGACCGAGATCATGGCCTGCGACGGGCACCCGAGCCCCCTCCCCCCTGTCTGACCTGTCCCCGACAGGGTCCGGGTCAGCGGGCGAGGGAGACGGCGAAGGGCGTGAAGCCGTTGCGGCGGATGATGTGGGGGACGACGAGAATCATGGCTTCGGTGGCGCGGGCGGTGGTGATGTCACCGAGGTCCTCGATCCAGCCGGGCTGCCAGCCCAGGTCGCCGAGGAGAGCGGTGACGGTCTTCTTGGCCGGCTCGTCGTTCCCGGAGAGGTAGGCGGTGGGCGGGGTGGTCAGCGCCCCGGGGGCGGTCATGACCATGAACAGCATGGTGTTGAGGGTCTTGACGACATGGGTGCCGGGCAGGGCGGCCTGGAGCTGCTCGGCGAGGCTGCTGCCGGGGTAGCACAGGTCGCCGGGCAGTCCGTCGGCGGCATCGCGGGTGGCGTTGGAGACGTCGATGAGGATCTTGCCCGCGAGTTCGCCCCGCAGGGCGGTGAGTCGGTCCAGGGTGCTGTCACCGGGGGTGGCGTTGATCACGACGTCCGAGGTGCGGGCGGTGGTGGCGTGGTCGGCGTGGTGGAGGGCGGCGGCCCGCGCGGGCGGTGTGAGCGTCTCGTCGCTGTTCTCGCGGCGGCCGAGGGTGACGTGGTGTCCCGCCGCGGCGAGGGCGTGGGCGAGGGCGGTGCCGACGCGGCCGGCGCCCAGGATGCCGATGCTGGTCATGATGGTGTTGCTCCTTGCGGACTGAGGACTGAGGAGTTCGGGAATTCGGGAGTTCGGGTTGGGTCGGGTCGGGTCGGTCAGATCCGGGACAGGACGTCGAGCGCGGCGGTGTGGAGGCCGGGGGCGGCGGCCAGGAAGTCGCGGCTGCCCGCGTTCCAGGGCTTGCCGTCCAGGTCGGTGACGGTGCCCCCGGCCTCGGTGACCAGCAGGGCGCCGGCGGCCAGGCCGGAGCGGACGTCGGAGAACTGCCAGAAGGCGTCCATGCGTCCGGCGGCGACGTGGATGAGCTGCAGGGTGGCCGGGACGGAGACCCGCACGACGAGACCGGCGGTGAGCATGGCGGTGACCGACGCGCCGATCCGGCGGAAGGTGTCGGTGCTCTCGCCAGGGCGGGCCTGACCGGTGCCGATCAGCGCGGCCCCCAGGTCGTCCTTGGCCGACACGGTCAGCGGACGGCCGTTGAGACGGGCGCCGCCGCCGGCGGCGGCGGTGTAGGTGTCACCGGTCAGCGGGAGGTGCACCACCGTGAGCACCGGCTGGTTGTCGCGCACCAGAGTGGCGGTGACGGCCCAGTCCGGCATGCCGTGGACATGGTTGATGTTGCCCTCGGCCGGGTCGGCGACCCACCACTCGCCCGGCGGGAGCGCCCCGCCCGCCAGCTCGTCCTCCACCCACCGCGATCCCGGCCGGGCCGTCAGCAGCGCCTCGCGCATCACGGCCAGCACCGCTTCGTCATTGGCGTGGATCTCACCGACGACCTCCGCCAGGCTCACGCCCCGAGCATGGATCGTGTAGCGCTCCCGCAGGACGGATCCCGCGGCCTTCATCGCGGCCGTCACCGCGGGCAGCAGCGTGCTGTCGAGGCCGGAAGGCATGGCTGTGGTCATGACGTACTCCCTGGTTTCCGTTGGCAGCGAGGCGGCTTCGGGCGTTTTCCTCCCGGCCCCGCACCTCGACGGTAGAAGTCGCGACAGTTAACAACAAGTGCATGCTATTCACTTGTACAGTTACTGCCATGCAACTGGATTTGAATCTGCTCACCGCCCTGGACGCCCTGCTGGAGGAAGGCAGCGTGGCCGGCGCGGCAGCCCGGCTCCATGTCACGGCGCCCGCGATGAGCCGCTCTCTGGGCCGCATCCGCAAAGTGACCGGCGACCAGATCCTGGTGCGCACCGGCCGCCACATGACCCCCACCACCCGTGCGCTGGCCATGCGCACCGAAGTGCACGCCCTGGTGCAGCAGGCGCACCACCTGCTGTCCGCTCAGACCGAACTCGACCTGGCGAATCTGGAGCGGGTGTTCACCGTCCGCTGGCACGACGCCCTCGCCACCACCTGCGGGACCGCCCTGATCGCCGCCGTGCACCGCCAGGCCCCCGGCGTGCGGCTGCGCCTCACCGCCGAGCCCGGTGCCGACACCCCCCAGTTGCGCCGCGGCGAGGTCGACCTCGCCTCCAGTGCCGGTCCACCGTCCCAGCCCGACATCCGCCACCGCCTCATCGGCCGGGACCGGCTCGTCCTCGCCGTCCGTCCGGGCCACCCGCTCACCGGACAGCCCGTGACCGCCGAGGGGTACGCGGCCGCCGAACACGTCACCGTCTCCCGGCGCGGCAGCCTGCACGACCGGATCGACGACGCCCTGGCCGCCCTCGGCCACCGGCGCCGTGTCATCGCCTCCGCCCCCACCACGGCCACCGCTCTGCAACTCGCCCGTGACACCGACCTCGTGGTCACCCTCCCCGACGCGGCCACCCGCTCCTTTCGCCACCAACTCGGCCTGACCACCCTGCCTTCGCCGCTCGAACTGCCCGAAGTACCCCTCCACCTGCTCTGGCACCAGCGCCACGACAACGACCCCGCCCACACCTGGCTGCGCGAGACAGCCACCCGGACCCTCCAGTCCCTGTTCGCCCCGCCACCGACCCCGGACCGGTGACAACCGGTGCCGGACCGGAGTCGCGCGCACGGCGCCGCTGACCGCCGCCCTCGCCGGAGGCCGCGGTCCGTGTGGTGGAAGCGCCGAACAGCCGGGCACCACCCACCTGTTGCCGGGTAGCGTGGGCACTCGACCGGCTCGGTACGGCTGAGCCCGGCGGGACAAGGGGAGGTCTCAGGGATGGCCGGTGATTCCTCGGTGCACGGCGGCGGGCTGTCGCGGCGCGACCTGCTCGCGTCGTCGGCCGTCGCGGGCGGCGCGGTGTGGCTGCTGCGCGGACTGGTCCGGCCGGACGGCGCGTACGCCGCCGACGCACCCCCGACGCCGCCGGATTTCCCGGCCGGACCCGACCTCTACCGACGCGTCTACGAGAACTGGGCCGGCGAGATTCACACCGACCAGCTGTGGACGTGCGCCCCGCGCACCCCCCAAGACGTGCTCGACGTCGTCAACTGGGCGCACGGCGCGGGCTGGACGGTACGCGCGCAAGGCAAACGGCACGGCTGGGCCCCGCTCACGGTGGCCGACGGCACACCCGCCGCGGCCCAGGTCGTCCTGCTGGACACCACCGCGCACCTCACCGCCATGTCACTGGAGCGGCGGGCCGCCGACGGCTCGGCCGAGGTCCGGGCCCAGACCGGGGCCACCCTGGAGGACCTGCTCGCGCTCGCCGGCGCCGCCGGATACGGCGTCACCGCCGCGCCGGCCCCCGGACAGCTGTCGGTCGGCGGCGCGCTCGCCATCGGCGCGCACGGTACGGCCGTCCCCGCCACCGGCGAGAGCCCGCCGCCCGGCCACGGCTACGGCTCGCTGAGCAACCTGGTCACCGAACTGACCGCGGTCGTCTGGGACGCGGGCACCCACCGCTACGTCCTGCGGACCGTCGGCCGGGCCGACCCCGACTGCGACGCGCTCCTCACCCACCTCGGCCGTTCGCTCGTCGTCGAGGCCATGCTGCGCGTGGGCGCCGACCAGAACCTGCGCTGCCAGTCCCTCCTGGACATCCCGGCCGCCGAACTGTTCGCCGCCCCCGCGACCGCGGCCGGCAAGCGGACCCTGGCCCAGTTCGTCGACCGCACCGGCCGGGCGGAGGCGATCTGGTTCGCGTTCACCGACAAGCCCTGGCTGAAGGTCTGGAGCGTCACTGAGCGACAGCCGCTGGGCTCCCGCGCGGTCGACGAGCCGTACAACTACCCGTTCTCCGACTCCCTCCCCGAACCGGTGGCCCGGCTGGCCGGATCCCTGGTCTCGGGGGCCTGGGCCAGCGCGCCGCTCTTCGGCCAGGTGCAGTACTTGCTGGCCAAGGTGGCGCTGACCGGTGACATCACCGACGTCCTGCTCTCCGGCGACCTCGTACGGGACGTGCTGACCGGTGACGTCCTCACCCATCTGCTGGCGGGCGGGCTGCGGTCGGACCTGTGGGGCGCCTCCCGCAACCTGCTGGAGTACATCCGGCCCACCACGCTGCGCGAGACGGCCAACGGCTACGCCGTCCTCGTCCGCCGCGCCGATCTGCAATGGGTGGTCAGCCAGTTCGCCGACTTCTACCGCACGCTGCTCGCCGAGTACGCGGCGCGCGGCGAGTACCCGGTCAACGGCCAGGTGGAGATCCGCGTGACCGGCCTGGAGGACCCGTCGGTGTGCGGCGTGCCCGGCGCGCGGCCACCCCTGCTGTCCGCCCTGCGACCGCGCCCCGACCGGCCGGACGCCGACACCGCCGTATGGATCGACATCCTCTCCCTGCCGGCCACACCCGCCCTGCACCGCTTCTACCGGGAGATCGAGCAGTTCCTGTTCGCCCTGGACGGGGACCGGGCGACGGTCCGGGTGGAGTGGTCCAAGGGCTGGGCCTACACCGACACCGCCGCGTGGTCCGACCCGGACGTCCTCACCCGGGCCGTCCCCGCCGCCCTGCGCGCCGGGGACGATGCGGGCTGGGACGAGGCGGTCTCGGCCCTGGAACGGCTCGACCCGCACCACGTGATGTCCAGCCCCTTCCTCGACACCCTGCTGCGCTGATCCGCGCACGGGCCGGACCCGGACGGCCCGTGCGCGGGCATGACCTGGCCACCGCGACCGGGGCCGCGGTGAGCGGGCCGGGTCAGCGGTGGCCGAACCAGCTCGTCGCCGGCAGGGCCCGGTCGTCGTAGCCGAAGAGGGCCTGGTTCTCCCAGCCGTTGCCGGAGGCGGGGTCGGTGGGGTCCCAGCCGTTGCCGGTGACGGCGGTCCAGGTGGCCTCCCAGTAGAAGACGCCCAGTCCGCGGCCGTTCGGGACGGCCTCCACGACGCTCGCGATGTCGTTCATCCACCGTGTCTGCCCGGCGGTGGTGGCCGGGTAGCCGGCGACGAGTTCCCCGTCGAGGTCGATGATGTTCTCCTGCCCGTCCTCGCTGTCGAGCCGGAAGGGGTAGGCCGTCTCGGCGACGAAGACCGGCTTGCCGTAGCGGCTGGCGGCGTCGTCCAGGGTGGTCTGGAAGTCGGCCGGCGCACCGTGCCAGTACCCGTAGTACGACAGGCCGATGGCGTCGAACCGCACGCCGTTCGCGACGGCCGAGTCGAACCACCAGCGGGTGCCGTCCAGGTCACCGCCCTCGGCCAGGTGCAGTGCCACGGTCGTGGTGGAGCTGACCGCCTTGACCGCGTCGTAGCCGGAGTTGAGCAGGCCGGCCAGTTGCGGCCAGTTGCTGGTGGAGCCCTCGTTCCACAGCATGCCGCCGTTGATCTCGTTGCCGACCTGGACCATGTCGGCGGTGGTGCCCTGGGCCTTCAGCGCGTTCAGCACGTCGTACGTGTGGGTGTACACGTCCGTCTTCAGCTGCGCGTAGGAGTGCCCGGCCCAGGCGGCCGGCTTGGTCTGCTTGCCGGGGTCGGCCCAGGAGTCCGAGTAGTGGAAGTCGACCAGCAGCTTCATGCCCTGTGCTTTGATCCGCTTGGCCAGGGCGAGGACGTGGGCCTTGTCGTTGTAGCCGTCGGTCGGGTTCACCCAGACCTTGAGCCGGGCGTAGTTCATGCCCGCGGAGCGCAGAACGGTGAGCGGGTCGGCGGTGGAGCCGGAGGCGGTGCGGTAAGTCCCGCCCTGCGCCTCGCTCTTGGCGAGGGAGGAGATGTCGGCGCCGTGCACGGTGGTGCCGCCGGTGCCGGGGGCGAAGGTCAGGTCGTCGACGTTGATCCAGTTGCCCGCGTCGGCGTCGCTGGTGATGCTGACGGTGCACTGGTTGGTGGTGACGGTGACCGGTACGACGATCCGTATCCAGCCGCTCGCGGAGACCGGGAGATCGGTGCGCTGCTCGGTGCCGCCGCAGTTCCGCAGGGCCAGGTACGCGGAGTTCTGGCCGCCGCTGGAGCGGACCCAGGCGGTGAGCCGGTAGCTGCCGTTGGTGAGGCCGGACAGGTACTGGTAGGTCTCCACCTGGTAGGCGGTGGACGCCCAGTGGCTCAGCCGGTGGCTGCCCGCGTGGCCGCCCGCCTCGACGTAGGAGGCGCCGGCCGAGCCGTACTCCGACCAGCCGGCGGGGACCGCCGCGCCGGTGCCGTCGGCTTCGAAACCGCCGTTGGTCAGGGTGCTCGCCGCCTGGGCGGTGGGCGCGGGTGCCAGGGTGAGGGCGAGCCCTGCGGCCAGTGGCAGCAGCAGGGCTCTGAGGGTGCGTCTGGGATGGAACATCGTCGTTCGTCGTCCCTTCGACGTACGGGGAAACAGTGCCGGACCGAGGGCGGGTGGTCCCGCCCCCGGGTGGTGCGTTCGGTCAGCCGTCGAGCCGGACGACCCGTACGGCCCCCGCGGGAACCTCGAAGCGGCCCGCGGCGTTCTCGCCCGTCAGCAGTTCGGTGCCGGGCGTGTCCAGGGGCACCTTGACGTCGGTGCCGGTGTGGTTGACGGCGAAGAGGTAGCTGCCCGACTCGCCGGTGCGGCGCACCACCTCGACGTCCCGGGGGAGGTCGGGGCGGGCCGGGACGTGGGCGTCCTCGGTGGCCCGGGCCAGCACCGCGTCCAGGCCGTCGGCGGCCAGGCGGGTGGAGACGTACCAGGCGGTGCCCGCGCCGAGCCGGTGCCGGGTGACGGCGGGGTGGCCGGCGGCCGGGCCGTCCGCGTACGTCCACACGGTCTCGGCGCCGCGCGGGACCACGAACTCGGTCCAGACGTCGGCGGCCAGGCCGGTGCCGCCGGGGCCGGTGACCTCGACCGTGTCGCCCTTCAGCAGCGGTGCGAACTCCTCGACGGTCAGCCCGAGTACGTCCCGCAGTACACCGGGGCAGGCGCCCTCGTGCACGGCGTCGTGCTCGTCGACGATGCCGGAGAAGTACGACACCAGCAGCGTGCCGCCGCTCTCCACGTACTGGGTGAGGTTGCGGCCGGCCGCCTCGGTCATCAGGTACAGCGCGGGCACCACGACCAGCGGGTAGGCCGACAGGTCGGCCTCCGGGTGGGCGAAGTCGACCGTGAGGTGGCGGTCGTAGAGCGCCTCGTAGAAGGCGTCGGCGCGTTCCCGGGCGTCGTGGTCCTCGCTGGGCCGCCACTCCAGGTTCTGCGCCCACCACGAGTGCCAGTCCCACAGAACGGCCACGTCGGCGACCGTGCGGGTGCCCCGGATCTCGCTCAGGTCGTCGAGTGCCGCGCCGAGTGCGACGACCTCGCGCCAGACGCGGGTGCCGGTGCCGCCGTGCGGCAGCATCGCCGAGTGGAACTTCTCGGCGCCGCGCCGGGACTGCCGCCACTGGAAGAACATCGCGCCCTCGGAGCCGCGGGCCACGTGGGCCAGGGAGTTGCGGGCCATCTGGCCGGGGGACTTGGCGGGGTTGCGCGGCTGCCAGTTGACGCCCGAGGTGGAGTGTTCAAGGAGCAGCCAGGGGGCGCCGCCCGCCACCGAGCGGGTCAGGTCGGCGGCCATCGCGAGGTTGACGTGGGTGCGGCGGCCGTCCGTGATCAGGTAGTGGTCGTTGGTGACCAGGTCGACCTCGCGGCCCCAGGCCCAGTAGTCGATCGAGTCGCACTGGCTGAGGGCGGTCATGAAGTTGGTGGTGACCGGGACGCCGGGTGAGAGGCGGTGCAGGATGTCGCGTTCGGCGCGGAAGTTCTCGCGGATGGTGGCGTCGGCGAACCGCTTGTAGTCCAGTGCCTGGGCCGGGTTGCCGACCGTGGGGGTCAGCCGCGGCGGGTTGATCTCGTCGAGGCCGCCGTAGCGCTGGCCCCAGAAGGCGGTGCCCCACGCCTCGTTCACCGCGTCGGCCGTGCCGTACTCCGTCGCCAGCCAGCGGCGGAAGTGCGCGGCGCAGGAGTCGCAGTAGCAGGCGGAGACGGGGACGCCGTACTCGTTGTGGACGTGCCACAGGGCGAGTGCGGGGTGGTCGCCGTAGCGCTCGGCGAGCTTCGTGGTGATGTTGGCGGCGGCGGCCCGGTAGTCGGCGTTGCTGTGGCAGAGGGCGCCGCGGGAGCCGAACTCGTAGCGGCGGCCGTCGGCCGTGACGGGCAGTGCCTCGGGGTGCGCCCGGAAGAACCAGACCGGGGGGACCACGGTGGGCGTGCCGAGGTCGACCCGGATGCCGTTCTCGTGCAGCAGGTCCAGCACCCGGTCGAGCCAGCCGAAGTCGTAGGTGCCCGGGGCGGGTTCCAGCAGCGCCCAGGAGAAGATGCCCACGCTCACCATCGAGACGCCGGCCTCCCGCATCAGCCGGACGTCCTCCTGCCATACGCTTTCCGGCCACTGCTCGGGGTTGTAGTCCCCGCCGAAGGCGAGCCTGGCGAGGCCCTTGGGGGCGGTCTCCGGCATGTAAGTCTCCCGGTTCGGTCGATCATTTGGGAACGTGCACACACATGGTTGAGGGCGCGAGGCCAACATAACCGCACAGCAACAACCATTGACAAGTGTCCGGGACGTTTCTCTACTGTGAACGCTCACAGACGCATGGCAGGTCCCCGCGACGGGCGGGGGCTCTGTTTTCAGGGTTTCAGGGAGATTTCCATGCCGCACACGAAGCACCGTCGCCTCGTGGCCACCGCCGTCGCCGTCACGGTCGGTGCCACCGCGCTGGCCGCCTGCGGTTCGCAGGACGACGAGGCCCGGTCGGGTCCCGTCTCGCTCACGTACTGGACCTGGACGCCCGGCATGGACCAGGTCGTCGACCTGTGGAACAAGGGGCCGGGCAAGAAGCAGCAGATCACCGTCACGGTGAAGAAGCAGGCGTCCGGCGACACCCTGGTCACCAAGATCCTCACCGCGCACAAGGCCGGCAAGGCGCCCGACCTGGTCCAGGCCGAGTACCAGGCGCTGCCCACGCTGGTCAGCAACGACGCGCTGGCCGACATATCCGGCGAGGTCGGCGACGCCAAGGGCGACTTCGCCGACGGCGTCTGGCAGCAGACGACGCTCGGCACCGACGCGGTCTACGCGGTGCCGCAGGACATCGGACCGATGATGTTCTACTACCGCGCCGACCTCTTCAAGAAGTACGGCCTCGACGTCCCCACCACCTGGGAGGAGTTCGCCGACACCGCACGGGCGCTGAAGAAGAAGGCCCCGGACACCGACCTCACCACCTTCTCCGCAGGCGACTCCGGTCTCTTCGCGGGCCTCGCCCAGCAGGCCGGCGCCCAGTGGTGGACCACCGAGGGCGAGAAGTGGAAGGTCGGCATCGACGACGCGGCCACCAGGAAGGTCGCCGAGTTCTGGGGCGGTCTCGTCGAGGAGGGCGCCATCGACAACCAGCCGATGTACACCCCGGCCTGGAACAAGGCGCTCAACACCGGCAAGCAGCTCGCCTGGGTCAGCGCGGTGTGGGCGCCGGGCACCCTGACCACCGCCGCCCCCGACACGGCCGGCAAGTGGGCCATGGCGCCGCTCCCCCAGTGGTCCGCCGGCCAGAACGTCACCGGCAGCTGGGGCGGTTCCTCCACCGCCGTCACCACGGACTCCGGGAACAAGGACGCCGCCGCCAAGTTCGCCGCCTGGCTGAACACCGACGCCGAGGCACTGAACGCGCTCGCCAAGGAGAGCGGCATCTACCCGGCCGCCACCGCCGCCCAGACCAGCGGCGCCTTCGCCGAGCCGCCGGAGTACTTCTCGAACCAGGCCGACTTCTACACCAAGGCCGCCGAGATCGCGGGGACCACCGCGCCGTCCGCCTGGGGCCCGAACGTCAACGTCGCGTACACGACCTTCAAGGACGCCTTCGGCGCCGCCGCCAAGAACAAGTCCGACTTCACCGCCGCGCTGGCCGCCATGCAGCAGGACACCGTCGCCGACCTGGAGAAGCAGGGCTTCGAGGTCGCGAAGTGAGCGGTACGGCACGCCGGAGGGGGTACGGGGCCAAGGCCGCCCCGTACACCTTCCTCCTCCCCGCGACGCTCCTGTTCGCCCTGTTCTTCGCGCTGCCCATCGGGTACGCCCTCTGGCTCAGCTTCCGCAAGGTGCAGGTCTCCGGCCTCGGCCTGGGCTCCGGCGCCCGCACCGAGGTCTGGGCCGGCCTGGAGAACTACACCGACGCCCTCACCGACAGCGAACTGCTGAACGGCGCGCTGCGCGTCCTCGGCTACGGCGCGATCGTCGTCCCCGTGATGCTCGGTCTGGCGCTGCTGTTCGCGCTGATGCTCGACTCCGAGCGGGTCCGGCTCGCCCCGTACACCCGGCTCGCGATCTTCCTGCCGTACGCCGTCCCCGGCGTGGTCGCGGCGCTGCTGTGGGGCTTCCTCTACCTGCCGGACGTCAGCCCGTTCTATTTCGTCCTCGACCGGCTGGGCCTGCCGCAGCTGGACCTGCTGGACAGCGGGCCGCTCTACCTCGCCCTGTCCAACATCGCGGTCTGGGGCGGCACCGGCTTCAACATGATCGTCATCTACACGTCGCTGCGGTCCATCCCGGCCGAGGTGTACGAGGCGGCGAAGCTGGACGGCGCCACGCCGCTCCAGACCGCGCTGCGCATCAAGATCCCGATGGTGGCGCCGTCGCTGGTGCTGACCTTCTTCTTCTCGATCATCGCCACCCTCCAGGTGTTCAACGAACCGACCACCCTCAAACCGCTCACCAACTCCGTGTCCACCACCTGGAGTCCGCTGATGAAGGTGTACCAGGACGCCTTCGGCAACGGCGACATCTACGCCGCCGCCGCTCAGGCGACCATCATCGCCCTGGCCACGCTGCTGCTGTCGTTCGGCTTCCTGCGGGCCGCGAACCGTCGTCAGAAGCAGGAGGCGACCCGATGAGTTCCCTCGCGCTGCGCAAGTCCGTACCCGCCGCGGGCACCACCCCCGGCACCGCCCAGGGCCCCCCGCCGCGCCGCCGGATCGCCCTGATCCCGACCGTGACACTGCTGCTCGGCGCGGTCTACTGCCTGCTGCCCGTGGCCTGGGTGGTGATCGCCTCCACCAAGTCGGGCAGCGAGCTGTTCTCCACCTTCACCTTCCTGCCGGGCAGCGGATTCACCGAGAACCTCGCCGACCTCAGCGCCTACCGCGACGGCGTGTACTGGCGGTGGATGGGCAACTCCGCGCTGTACGCCGGGGCCGGGGCGCTGCTCTCCGCGGCGGTGTCGGCGTGCGCCGGGTACGCGCTGGCGGTCTACCGCTTCCGCGGCCGGGAGGCGATGTTCAACGTCCTGCTGGCCGGGGTGCTGATGCCGCCGGTGATCCTCGCCATCCCGCAGTACCTGCTGCTGGCCCAGGCCGACCTGACGGACTCCTACCTGTCCGTGCTGCTGCCGCAGATCCTCTCCCCGTACGGCGTCTACCTGGCCCGCGTCTACGCCGCCGCCGCGGTCCCGGCGGACGTGGTCGAGGCCGGTCGGATGGACGGCGCGAGCGAGTGGCGGATCTTCACCCGGGTCGCGCTGCCGATGATGACGCCGGGCCTGGTGACGGTCTTCCTGTTCCAGTTCGTGGCGATCTGGAACAACTTCCTGCTGCCGTACATCATGCTCAGCGACGACGAGAAGTTCCCGATCACCCTCGGTCTGTACACGCTGCTGGAGCAGGGGGCGAATACTCCCGCCCTGTACACGC
Organism: Streptomyces sp. JW3; assembly: GCF_052216785.1. Lineage (NCBI taxonomy): Bacteria > Bacillati > Actinomycetota > Actinomycetes > Kitasatosporales > Streptomycetaceae > Streptomyces > Streptomyces sp. JW3. The sequence goes on from NZ_JBQOUX010000020.1 coordinate 28,944, forward strand.
TGGTGGTCACCGGCGCGTTCCTCGCGGTGTTCCCGCTGGTGGCGCTGTTCCTGGTAGTCCAGCGGTTCTGGAGTCTGGACCTGCTGTCCGGGGCCGTAAAGTCATGACCATGAGCACCACGGGGGGCCGGCCCAGACCGCCGACCATTCACGACGTGGCGCGCGAGGCGGGTGTCTCGCGCGGCACCGTCTCGCGCGTCCTCAACGGTGGGCACTACGTCAGTGCGGCGGCGCAGGAAGCGGTCAACGCCGCGATCCGCAGGACCGGGTACGTCGTGAACCGGCACGCCCGCTCACTGATCACCGGCCGCTCGGACTCGGTGGGCTTCCTCCTGACCGAACCCCAGGAACGCTTCTTCGAGGACCCCAACTTCAACGTGCTGCTGCGCGGCTGCACCCAGGCGCTGGCCGCGCACGACATCCCGCTGCTGCTGATGCTGGCGGGAACCGACGACGAACGGCGCCGCATCACGCGCTACATCACCGCGGGGCACGTCGACGGAGTGCTCCTGGTCTCCAGCCACTCCGGCGATCCCGTGGCGCAGGAACTGCGGGAGGCGGGGGTGCCGCTGGTGGCCTGCGGCAAGCCGATCGGGCTGGGTTCCAAGGTGAGTTACGTGGCCGCGGACGACCGGGACGGCGCCCGGGAGATGGTCCGGCATCTGCTCTCGCTCGGCCGGCGCCGGATCGGCGTGGTCACCGGTCCGCTCGACACTCCCGGCGGTGTCGAGCGGCTCGCCGGCTACCAGGAGGAACTGGCCGGGTCGGGACTCGCGATCGACGACCGGCTCATCGTCTCCGGCGACTACAGCCGGGCCAGCGGCGAGGCGGGCGCCGAGCTGCTGCTCGACCGGGCGCCCGACCTGGACGCCGTGTTCGTCGCCTCGGACCTCATGGCGCAGGGCGTGCTCTCGGCGCTGCGGCGGGCCGGCCGGCGGGTGCCGCAGGACGTGGCCGTCGGCGGCTTCGACGACTCCCCCGCCGCGCTGGCGGCCAGCCCCGCGCTGACCACCATCCGCCAGCCGTGGGACCGGATCAGCTCGGAGATGGTACGGGTACTGCTCGCCCAGGTGGGCGGCGAGGACCCGGCAGCGGTGATCCTGCCGACGGAACTGGTGGTGCGGGAGTCCACCTGAGCCGCGGCCCGCGCCCGAGCCGGCAGCTCCGAGCAGGCGGAGATCGAGTGACAGGCGTACGCTCCGCAGTTCGCGCGGTGGTGTCAGGAACGAAGAGGGCGCAGGCCGGTGCGGATTTCGCTGACCAGGGTCGCCGGCTGTTCCAGGGCGGCGAAATGCCCGCCCTTGTCGGCCTCGCCGTAGTGGATCAGATTGCTGTAGGTGTCTTCGATCCAGCTTCGCGGCAGGAGTGGGATGTCCTTCGGGAAGACGGTCACCGCGACCGGCAGCGTCAGCTTCGGGCCGGCGAGGGTGCCTGCCGCGTTCTCCCAGTAGATGCGGCCGGACGACGCCGCGCTGTTGGTGAACCAGTAGAGGGATATCGCGTCGAGCATGTCGTCCAGACTGACGTCCTCGGCGAGCCCGTTGTTGTCGGTCTTGGACTGGAATTTCTCGTAGATCCAGGCGGCCTGGCCGGCCGGAGAGTCCGCCAGGGCGAATCCGACCGTCTCCGGCCTCGTGCGCTGAAGGTGGTTCGACCCACCGAGTTCGCCGGTGTAGCGGGCGAGGGTCTCCACGGCGTGGCGCTGCTCGGGCGACAGGGTGTCGGGGATCTGCGCGGGAAAGGCGTACTGCGTATTCAGATGAATTCCGAGCAGCCCCTCGGGCCGCATGGCTCCGAGGGCGGTGGTGACGACGGCGCCCCAGTCACCGCCCTGCGCGGCCCATTGCGTATAGCCGAGGCGCTTTATCAGCTCCACCCACGCGCTTGCGACGCGCGACACGTTCCACCCGGTCTCCGTGGGCTTCTGGGAGAACCCGAACCCGGGGAGCGACGGGACGACGACGTCGAATGAGTCGGCGGCGTCTCCGCCGAACGAGACCGGATCGGTCAGCGGGCCGATCAGCTTCAGGAACTCGACGATCGAGCCGGGCCATCCGTGCGTGAGTATCAGCGGCATCGCGCCTGGATTCCTGGACCTGACATGGATGAAGTGGATGTCCAGCCCATCGATCTCGGTGAGGAACTGGGGGAAGCGATTGAGCTCGAACTCGAAGCGCCGCCAGTCGTAGCCGCGCTCCCAGTACTCGACCAGGGACCTGGCGTTCTCCACGCGGACCCCTTGCGACCAGTCGCCCACCGTTTCCGGAGCCGGCCACCGGGTCCTGGCCAGTCGCTGCTTCAGATCGTCGATCTCCGCATCCGGGATCGAGACGGTGAACGGGCGGACGGCGGCCGAGGCCGGCGGTGTCGGTGCGGTCATTGCCTTCTCCTCTTCTCCTGCGCTGCGGAGCACAGCACACCTGCTCGCTGCACACTGCTGTGCAACGTACTCCGCTGCACATGGGTGTGCAACACTGGTGGCCATGCCCACCGAGTCCTCCCGTGCGCGCTCGATGAACGAGACACGCGACCGCATCCTCGACGTCGCCCTCGATGTGCTGGGCGAGAACCCCGACGCCGGCATGGGGGACATCGCCGCCGCCGCCGGCGTCGTCCGCCGCACCGTCTACGGCCACTTCCCCTCGCGCCTCGACCTGATCCGGACGCTCACGGAACGGGCCGTCGCGGAGATGACGGCCGTGCTCACCGAGGTCAACGCCGCCGACGCGGAAGCGGACGCGGCGTGGGTCGCGTTCATCGCCCGCCTGTGGCCGGTGGCGCACCGGTACCGAGTGCTGCTGGCGCTGCGCCGCGGCGAGTACGGCGAGGCGATCCACGGTCTGCTCGGGCCCGTCGACGAGCTCCTCGCCGGCCTGGTGAAACGGGGCCAGGACAGCGAGGTGTTCGCACGGCACCTGCCGGCGGACATCCTGAGCCAGGTCGCCTACGGCGTCGTGTTCGCCATCGCGGACAGCGACCTGTCGGACGGGACCCGCGGCGCCCGTGCGGCGACGATCACGAGCCTGCTGATGCTGGGAGTCCCCGAGCCGCGTGCGACCACTCTCGCGGGCGACCAGCCCTGAGGCGCAGCCCTCGGGCGGACCCGGGCGGACCGGGGCCGCGACGGCACGGACGCGCCGACCTGGCCAGTGTCACTTCTGGAGTTCGTTCAGGTCCATGACCTCATCGGCGGACAGCGACGGGAGCGTCACAGGCTTGTTGAACGCCGAGAACTCGACGGTTTGCGGCTCGTCACCGCCCTTGGTGATCATCTTCAGCGCGTACGGCTCGCCCTGGGCAGCAATCACGAGAGACCGCGTCTCGGCGCCGTCCTTTCCTTTGAGCGTCACCGCCTGCGTGCCGTCGACCTCGGTGTCGTCACCCCGGGTGAGGCTGCTGTCCGTCTTGTCCTTCGTGAACATCGTGGTGGTGTCGCAGAACGGGAACTCCTCTTCCGCGCTCGACTCCTTGAGCCAGCGCCCCTCGATCACCTCGACCAAGGCGTCAGCCTGTTCGGAGGACATGCTCCCTTCACCGGCGGACTGCTGCCAGAACGCCTTGTCACCCTTGAGGTAGGTGGCACCGCCGAGCCAGCGGACCCGGACGGTCCCACCCTCGACCCCGAATGTTCCCAAACAGTTTCCCTTCCCGGCCACCACTACGTCGACGGTCATTTCCTTTCCTTCGGAAGTCATGTCGCCTTTGACTCTGAACGACTTCAGCCCCACCATGGCCAGCCGGGATTTCTCGGATATCTGGGCCGCACTCAGACCTTCGAACGGCTCCGCCGGCGAGGGGGCCGCCTTCTTGTCCTCTCCGCAGGCGGTGAGCGTCACCATCGCCGTCACACACAGGAGAACTGCTCCCAGAAGGGTGCGATTGTTCACTTTCACCTCTCACGTAATAGCTGGATTCCGAGGAGCAGACTCGACTGTCACGTAAAAGGATGCGGAAACCAGCCCGTGATCCGGATCACTCCCGGCGGCGCATTCCTGCTTCCCCGTTTCCACGGCCCCGGCGTTCTCTCCGCCACCGCGGACTCGTCAGCTGTCGGTGGGCTGGGCTCGCGACTGAAGGACCGCCGGTACGCGGTCGGCGTGGTGCTGAGGGTGCGCCGGAAATGCAGCCACAGGTGGGCGGCCGAGCCCAGGCCCGATGCGCGGGCGACCACGTCGACGGAGCGGTCCGTGGCTTCCAGCAGTCCGCGTGCCAGCCCCATCGACCGTAAGGGCGTGGCGCCGGTCTCATCGACGAACCGGCGCAGGAAAGAGCGTTCAGACATACCGGCATAGCGGGACAATCGGGGCACGGCGAGCGGCCCCCTCAAGCCGCGGCGAGGCCCTGCTCGGTGCAGCTCCCGCTCCCACTTGAAAACCGGAGCACTGCTCCGGGCCAGCGCAGGCTGGCGTCGACGGCGGCGCGGATGTGCGCGGGCCGGCCGTCGCGGCGCAGCCGGCTCTCCCCGGCGACGAAGCCGGCCTGGCCGGGCGCTCACCGGCCGGCGCGACTCGACGAGGTTCGCGCCGAGGTCGAGGGCGCGGTGCAGGACGGCGGTCGAGGTGGCGTCGTCGCGGCCGGCGGGGTCGTAGGCGTAGGACATGCCCATGCAGCCGAGGCCGACGGCACCCACCGGGGTGCCGTGCGGGCCGCCGATGTGCCGGGTGTGCACACGTGGTCCTTCCTCGGCGCGGTGCGCGCCGGGTGGCCGGGGCCCGGACCGGCCGGGCCCCGGAGGGGAGTCGCGCGGGGCACGGTCAGGTGACGGCGCCCTCGGTCCAGGCGCGCTTGAGGATCTCGTCGACGGTCTCCTCGACGGTCTGCTCTGAGGTGTCGAGCCACAGCCCGATGCGGGGGGTGCTGTCGCGCAGCACCTGGTCCATGGCGGCGGGCTGCCAGTCGGGGCCGTAGCCGGACTTGGCACGCCGCGCCTCGCGCCGGGCCACGACCTCCGGGTCGGGTGCCAGCATGACCACGGCGAGCGGGCGGCTGCGGATCAGCCGGGGCAGGTCGGCCAGGTACTCGCCGAGGAAGAGGTCCTGGACGACGGCCGTGAACCCGGCCTCGACGTAGGCGTCGGCGGTGGCGGCGGCCAGGCGGTAGCGCAGCCGCAGCTGGGCGACGGCCTCCGGCGGGGGGTCGGCGGTCATGTGCTCCTGGCCGTTGACGATCATGCGGCGGAAGGTGTCGCCGCGCACGTGGGCCGAGCGGGGCAGGCGCTCGGCGAGGGCCTGGGCGACGGTGGACTTGCCGGAGGCGGAGATACCGGAGACGACGATGACGCCGGGGGTGCCGTCGACGGGGGTGGAGGCGGGGCTGGTGAGGTCGGTCATGGGCGGTCGGGAGGTCCTTAACTCGTGGTCTGTGGTCTGTGGTTGGGGGAGGTGGTCGGGGGCGGCCCGTCAGTCGCGTTCGAGGACGAGCAGGTCCATCGAGGCCAGACGGCTCGGGGAGGTCCCCCAGGTCCCCGGCCAGGGTTCACGGCGCAGGCGCAGCCCGTGCCGGGACGCCATCGCCAGCAGGTGATCGGGGCGGTAGGCGATGGCGTACGTGGGTTCCTCCGCGGAGTGCACGTGGTGGTCGCCGCGGTCGTACGGGAAGGTGAACGCGGTCATGCCGCGCGCCATGTTCGCGGCGGCCCGGTCGGTGAGGAGGTAGGCGGTGGCGAAGCACAGCCCGCCCGGCCGCAGTACCCGGGCGCACTGGGCCAGGTAGTTCTCCGTCTCGGCCGGGCGCAGATGGCTGATGAGTCCGACCAGCGCGGCGATGTCGTAGGCCGCGTCCTCGGCGGGGAACCGGAAGCCGGCCGCGTCCAGTGTGCCGCCCGGTTTGTAGATCTCCTGGCGGATGTCGACGTGCGCGAAGCGGAAGCGGGGGTGGCGGGGGGGTGATGGTGCGCGCGCACCACTCGATGGCGTGCGGCACGATGTCGAAGCCGAGGTAGGAGCCCTCGGTGAGGACGTCGGCGAGCGGCACCGCGATCCGGCCCGGACCGCAGCCGGCATCGAGTACGTCGTGGCCGGGGCCCAGGCCGAGTTCGTCCCGCATGTACGCGGTGATCCGGCGGCCCACCTCCAGGAAGTCGCCGTTGCCGACGAAGCGGCGGTGGCGGCGGGGCGGCAGCAGCGGGTGCTCCTTGCCGCGCACGGCGTCCCATACGTCGAGCGCGCGCAGGCCGGTGTGGTAGCCGAGGCGCGCAGGCGTTCGGGGTGTCCGGCGGTGCGTTTTGACGAGGTGTACTTGGTCGCCCTGAGCGCGCTCAGTTCGGGCTTGCTGCCTGCCAAGGAGCGGCCCCTCTCGGTGGTGTGGTGCACCGGTACGGGTGCGAGGGGCCCGGCGCGGGCGTCCGGGCGACTCCCCGGCCCGGTGTTCAGGATGTCGGGCACCGGATGGGCGGTCAACCGGACTTGTCCGGACAGCGAATAGTTTCGCCCGTTACCCGGGGCTTTGGACGGACGGGTCGCCGCCCCGCGCGGACCGGCAGATTCACCTGTCCGGTGCGCCGTACTACATCTCTTCGATTGCGGCCGGGCAACGGGCGGGGGGCGGCCTCAGCAGCGATCTCCGGCTGCTCATGGTGAGTGCGCGGCCCGGCGTTGGGAAGATCAACAACTGCCTGCACCACTCCCGTGCCCTCTTGAAGTCACGCACCGCGATCCCCGAGGAGGAAACCACTCCTCCCGGAGGAAGGCAGACTCCATCGGCCGGCAGATCTCATCGGGTCCCCGGTGTACCGCAGCGTCCCGGGACGCGGCATGATCGCGGCCATGCTGATCGCTCATGAGGGTTGTTCGCCGACGGTCCATCCCACGGCCTATGTCGCTCCGACCGCCACGCTGTGCGGAGACGTGCGGGTGGGGGCCGGGTGCCGGGTGCTGTTCGGCGCGGTGCTCACCGCCGAGGGCGGGCCGGTGGAGCTGGGTGAGGGCAGCATCGTGATGGAGAACGCGGTCCTGCGCGGCACCCGACGGGATCCGCTGACGGTGGGACGGCAGGTCCTGGTCGGTCCCGTCTCCTACCTGACCGGCTGCCGGGTCGAGGACCAGGTCTTCCTGGCCACCGGCAGCCGCGTCTTCAACGGAGCGCGGATCGGCATCCGCTCCGAGGTGCGGATCAACGGCCTCGTGCATCTGCGCACCGTGCTGCCCGCCGACTCGGTGGTGCCGATCGGCTGGGTGGCCGTCGGTGACCCGGTCCGCATCCTGCCGCCAGACGATCACGACGCGATCTGGGCGGTGCAGAAGGACCTGGACTTCCCCGGCCATGTCTTCGGCCTGGCCCGCCCGGCGGAGGGCGAGAGTCTGATGCCGGGCATCTCCGAACGCTTCGGCCGCAGCCTCGGCCGTCACCGCGACGACCAGCAGATCTGAACCCGGCGGGCCGCCACCCCTCGCCCAGAGCGAACGTTCTACCTCACCTCTGTGTATTCTGGCAGGATGAGTACGCGTCCAGCGAGTGGCACCACCTCCGAAGCCCGGGAGCGGCTGCTCAACACGGCAACCAGGATCTTCTACGCGGAGGGCATCCACTCGGTCGGCATCGACCGGATCACCGCGGAGGCGAAGGTGACCCGGGCGACGCTGTACCGGCACTTCGTGGGCAAGGAAGACCTCGTTCTCGCCTATCTCGACCGGGCCGACCGGATGATGCGGGGCCAGGCCGACGCCGCGCAGGCGGGCGGCCGGTCGGCCGTCGACAAGCTGCGGGCGGTCGCCAGGTCCATCGCCGACGGCATCCAGTCACCCGGTTTCCGCGGTTGCGCCTTCCTCAACGCGGCGGCCGAATACCCCGATCCGGCCCACCCGGTCCATCAAGCCGTGCTGGCCCACCGCGAGTGGTTCCTGACCACCGTCACGGACCTGCTGGCACAGGCCACCGACGCCCCAGCCGACCCGGCCGCCCGGCACCTCGTCATGCTCAGGGACGGCGCCATGGCGGCCGGCTGCCTCTTTGACCCCGAGTTGATCCGCGAGACCTTCCTGCGGGGGGTCGACGGGCTCCTGCGGGTGCACGTCGGCGAGGCGGCGGCGCCCCCCGTCGCGGACGGGGCGGTCTGAACTCGCGCCAGGTGAACCGGGGGGGGCGATGGCTCCGCGAACCGAGCCGGCCGAGTCCGGCGTTCAGGCTTCCGACACCGATCGGGAGGCGGCCGCGGCCGTTCCCGACGTGAACGATGAGATCGGCAGCGGGCTTCTGGATCGCCACGAGCGGCCGCTTCCCCCGCACTCCCACCAGCACCAGTCGGGCCGCCCGCCCGGAGCGCCGCCGGACTCGCTCCGCAGCCGTGCCGTGGACGGCGGGCGAGCCCAGTAGGAGCACTCGCCGGCGCCCGATTCCCTCAGTCCTGCTTGGCGGCGCGGCCCAGGCGCAGGGCCGAGATGAGGAAGAAGACGGCGCCCGGAACGGCGTAGCCGATCGCGCTGGAGAGTGTCGGGTCGTCCGCGCCGGCCGACGCGAAGATGGACGCCCCGGCCAGCGTCGAGATGCCGCCGCTGAGGATCATCGGCCACTGGCCGCCCAGCTTCCGGCGCGGGACGGCCACGATCAGCTGGACCAGCCCGGCGACGACCGCCCAGGCGCCCCACACGCGCAGCACCGCCGGTATGCCGGACGCGCCGGCGACGCCCAGTCCGAGGGCCGCGGCGAGGCTGACCGCCGTGTTCACGTAGAGCAACGCGGGTGATCCCGTGCCGCGCGAGGCCTTCGCGTCGACGAGGGCCGCGCCGACATCGAACAGCGGATACAGCACGAGCAGCACGACCACGACGGGGCTCAGTTTCGAGGCCATCGGCAGCGTCACGAGCGCCCAGACGACGGCGAACGCGAACCGGACGAAGTACAACCGCCGCAGGGCAGCGGCCGTCCCGGTGCTGCGGGACGGCGCGGTGAGGGTGCTCACGGAGTTCCTTTCGGTGGATGAGCGGAGCGGCAGGCGGACCGCGTCGGCGCGACGTGCCTGACGTGGGCGCGGCGTTGCCCTGCCCGTGGGTGCCACGACGGGATGGCGTGGCTGACGGCCGGACAGAAGCGGCCGACCGGGCATCCGTTCCGCAAGACTGAACGTTCTGTATCGCCAGAATGGCAACGAGGGCAGGGAAATGTCAAGACCGAACGTTCTACCTCATCAGGCGTCGAGGTCGCCGGTCCACAGCGAGTGCTCCCGGGCCGCCCATTCCTCGCCGACCGAGCCGGTGCGCATGCCCCGGCGGGCCTCCGGATCTCCCAGGGCCATGCCGATGTGACCGGCCAGGACGATGCCGAGGGTGAGGGCCAGCCAGTCGTGGACGAACGTGGCCGAGGTGCGCCACGTGAGTGGGGTGAGGTGGGTGAACCACATCATCAGGCCGGTGCCGAGCATGACGAGCGTGGCACCGGCCGTCCAGGACGCGAAGAGCTTCTGTCCGGCGTTGAACTTGTGCGCGGGACGGGCCCCGGGCCGCTTGTCCCGCCGCAGGACGGCACGCAGCCACCGGGTGTCGTGCGGACCGAAGCGGTTCAGCAGGCCCAGGTCCGCGCGCAGGGCCCGGGAGCCGAGGCCGATCAGCACCGGGACCGGGAGGGCGACTCCCGACCACTCGTGCACGGTGACCACCAGGGCGCGGCGGCCGACGAGTTCGGCGAACAGCGGCAGATACAGGAAGGCCGCGGTCAGCACGCACACGCCCATCAGCACTGCCGTCGCGCGGTGGGCCCAGCGTTCGGCCCGGCTGAACCGCGGCAGCCGTCCGGCGGCCGGCCCGGACTCAGGTCGTGGGCTCATCGTCCCGCCCGTTCGAACGGCCCACCCAGGCGTCGATGTCGTAGCCACGCTCTTCCCAGTACCCCGGTCGCACGTGCTCGGTGACGGTGATGCCGGAAAGCCACTTGGCGGACTTGTAGAAGTACATGGGCGCCACGTAGAGGCGGACGGGACCGCCGTGGGAGTGCCCGATGTCCTTGTCCTGCATGCGCAGGGCGACCAGGACGTCCGGGCGGCGCGCCTGTTCCAGCGTCAGGCTCTCCGTGTAGGCACCGTCGAAGCATGTGAAGCGCACCGCGCCGGCGGAGGCGCGCACTCCCGCGGCGTCCAGCAGCCGGGACAGCCGCACTCCTTCGAACGGGGTCCCCGGGACCCGCCAGCCGGTCACGCACTGCACGTCGCGCACCATACGGGTCTGGGGCATCGCCTTGAGATCGGCCAGGGTGTACGTCGCCGGGCGGTCGACCAGGCCGTCGACGCCGAGCCGGTAGGTGTCGGCGTCCTTGTGCGGTACGGACGAGGTCACCGAGTAGTAGCGGAAGCCGCCACCGTTCGGCAGCAGGCCCGTCAGTCCGGTCGGGTCCCGCTCGGCGGCACCGCCGAGAAAGGACTCGAAACCACGTTGCAACGCGGGGGCGGCGAGGACGCCGAGCGTACCGGCGCCGAGCGTGCCGAGGAAGACCCGCCGTCCGACAGGCACACCACCCGGCTTCTCCGGCCTGTCCCGCCCGTCCGGCCTCTGTGGCCTCTGCGGCCTTTCGGAGCTCATGTTTTCCCCTCCCGTTGCTTCGCCGACCGGAGGGGCCGGTCCGCGTCAACCGGCTCTCGCCGACGCCACGCACGGCGCGTGTCGCTGCCTTGAGCGCCCCGTCGGGAGTGTATCCAGCCGGTCCGGCGTCGCTGTGGGCCCTCGGCATGCGGACAGCGATTCGTCATAAGTGACAGGGCAACGATAAAAATCGACGCGGTGTAGAGTTTGTGGCAAGGAGGCCGTCCTGCTTCCTCACCGGAGCTTTCTGGAGCACCCATGCAGCAGCGGAACTGGCTCATCACCGGCGTCAGCACGGGCCTCGGCCGGGCCTTCGCGCAGGCCGCCCTGGCCGCCGGCCACACCGTCGTCGGCACCGTCCGCGCGGAGAAGGACCTGCGCGCCTTCGAAGAGCTCGCACCCGGCCGCGCGCACGGCCGCATCCTGGACGTGACCGACGACGACGCCGTCTCGGCCGTGGTCGCGGAGGCGGAGCGGAGCGTCGGCCCACTGGACGTCGTCGTCGCCAACGCCGGCTACGGCCTGGAGGGCACCTTCGAGGAGACACCGCTCACCGAGCTGCGGCGGCAGTTCGAGGTCAACGTCTTCGGAGCGACGGCCACCCTGCGGGCGGCGCTGCCCCACATGCGCCGGCGTCGCCGCGGGCACCTGATGGCCGTCACCTCCATGGGCGGGCTCATGGCCGTACCGGGCATGTCCGCGTACTGCGGCAGCAAGTTCGCCCTGGAAGGCATCCTCGAGGCACTGGGCAAGGAGGTCGCGCAGTTCGGCATCCATGTGACGGCGATCGAGCCCGGCTCCTTCCGCACCGACTGGGCCGGACGCTCCATGACCCGCGCCGAGCGCACCATCGACGACTACGACGACCTGTTCCGCCCCATCCGCGAGGCACGGCAGAAGGCCAGCGGGAATCAGCTGGGCAACCCGGTCAAGGCGGGGGACGCCGTCGTACACATCGCATCCGTCGAACGGCCGCCGGCCCACCTCGTCCTGGGTTCGGACGCGCTGCGCCTGGTCACCGCCGCGCGCGCGGCGGTGGACGAGGACATCCGCGCCTGGGAGACCCTCTCCCGCACCACCGACTTCGCCGAAGGCGCGCAGCTCTGATGCCCGGCCGAGAACCCGCGCGGGGCCGACGTCCCACCGAACGCAAGGGCGATGTCCGGGAGCGGGCCATCCTCGACACCTGCGAGGTTCTGCTGGCGCAGAAGGGCTACGACGCCATGACCGTCGGCGACATCGCCCAGGGCGCCGGCATCACCCGTGGTGCCCTGTACTTCTACTTCGGCTCCAAGCAGGAGGTGGTCACGGCGCTCGTGGCCCGGACCGTCGAGCATCTGTGGGAGCGGTCCCGGGCCACCGCGCGGGCCGAGGAGCCGCGCCAGGCCGTCGCGGCGGCCATGCACCGCACGGTCGAACTGTGGAACGAGCACGGTCTGGTCATGCGCACGGCCATCGACCTGTCGTTGACCGTGCCGGAGATCGGTCAACTATGGAGCCACACGGCCGACTTGTTCATCGCGGCCATCACCGCCGTCCTGGAACGGGCCGGCGTGCCGGCCGGCACCCGACCGGATCAGGCCCCGGCGATGGCCCGCGCCCTGTGCTGGATGATCGAGCGGACCTTCTACCACGCTTCGCAGGAATCCCGCGAGAAGCTGCAAGAGGCGTCCGCGACCTGCGCGCACATCTGGCTGACCAGCGCCGGCCTGACCGGCTGAGGCACGCCGGGCGTCTTGCGCCGCGATCGCCACTCCGATCCGCGATTCCACGCACTGACGCCCGAATGGTACTACTGGTACCGTGGGTGCCATGCCGGATCCCAAAGCGATGAACCTACGCTTCCCCGACCCCGCGCAGCGGGCGGCCATCGCGGCGGCCGCCAAGCAGGCCGGGGTCAGCATGCAGGAGTACATCCTCTCGGCCGCCTACGACCGGGCGACCGCGGTGGAACAGCGGTTCCTGGAGGGCTTCAAGGCGTCCATGGCCCGCAGCGGCGCGGCTTTCGCGGCCGAGCCCAGCACCGTCGACGCCGACGCGGAGCAGCGGGCGAGCGAGCAGGAGGCACTGCGGGAACTGGCCGAGCAGGGGCGGGACCACGCCGCGTGAGCGAGCAGGAACCTCCGCACCCCCTCGACGTCACGTTCCTGCTGCACGCCGCCGAGCTGCTCGACGGTGATCCGCAGGTCGACGACTACGGACCGCTGTACGCGGCCGTCGCCCGGGTCAACGCCCGGGCGATGGAGCGGGACATCTACGGATCGCCGCATCTGCAGGCCGCCGCCCTGCTGCACACCCTGGCCAGGCTGCCGTGCCTGGAACACTCGAACGAGGCCTTCGCCTGGCACGCGACCGAGGCCTACCTGACCCTCAACGCGCACGCCCTCGACTACCCGCCCAAGGCAGCGGTCACGCTGGTGCGCGACGCGGCCCGCGGAGCGCTCGGCGTCGCCCGGATCGCGCGGCAACTGCGGGACTGGGCTACCGCTTGAGCCACTGCGGGCGGGCCGGGACATGAGATCCATGGACGGACTCCCCGGCCACCGCGGTCGCGTCTCGACCGTCACACCACGGGCACCATCCCCATCCCCGGCTCGGGTTCTGCCGCGCGCCCCGGTCGCCAGCGCCCCGCCGACGGCGCCCGGTACCTGATACTGGGCCTCGGCCCGGAGCAGGAGACCGGTCCCTGCCTGCCGCCCGACAAGGACGACCTGATCGCGTACGGCCCCCTGCTGTCCGACGACGCCACCGCCTGGCTGGGTACTGCGGTACTCGTCCGGGCGACGGACACGGCCGCGGCGCGTGCCGTGCCTTCCTGGCACCGGTCGGCCACGCCCATGTCGAGGTGCACGCCTGGCGGCCCGGCGGGCGTCCGTGACACACCGGGCGCGGGTCGGCGCGGCGTCGGCGGGGTCGTGGCCGCGGGCCCCGGCGCGGACGCCCCCGCGCGGTGCCGCGTCGGGCGATGGCCTCGGCGGCCTCGTCGACGGCGGTGCGGATCAGTTCGCCGCAGGGGCCGGGCCTGCCAGGAGGCCGGGGCGTGCGGCCGGGCCGTGCCGATGTGTGCGGCCACGCCGGCGGACCAGCTGTCCGCCGTGCTCGCCCTGCTGGGCCGCCACGGTGCAGTCCCCGGAGCCGTCCGGACCACCGGACCCATCGCCGTGATCACCGGAACCCCTGCGGAAGGCGGAACTGGGCGCGGTTCGTGCGGGGTTGCACGGCGCCGCGCACGGTGCGGGTCTGCTCGAATCCGTCCCTGACCACTACCAGCCCGTGCGAACCACCGGCAGGAGGCAGCGGTGAAGCCCTGCCCCCGGCGCGCGGGGCTTCGGCCCGGTGCGGTCCGGGTCACGTGCGGCGCGGGCACGGCGGGGCGTAGTCGAGACGGGGGAAGTGCCGGGTCCACTGGGTGCGGCTGATGGTGCGGTGGACGCGGTCGCAGGCGTCGGCGAGCACCCGGTCCAGGGCGGTGTACCAGATCTGGACGCTGTAGTGGGCGGTCACGGTGAGGAACGTGCCGTCCGAGGTGAGGTAGCGCACCTCCTTGACCGTCCCGCGGGGATTGATGAGGTGGGCCAGGGGGGCGGGGCGGGTGCGGTCGGTCACGTCCCAGATGTTCACCACGCCGTCGATGCCGACGGTCGCCGCCGTGCGTCCATGGGCGGCGAAGGCCACGCCGGTGACAATGTCGGCGTGCCTGGCCAGCTCACCCAGCTCACGGGGCCGGGAAAGCTCGCTGATGTCCCACAGCTTCGCCGTGTGGTCGTCGCTCCCGCTCAACAGGGTGCGGCCGTCTGGACTGTAGGCGAGGGCGTCGATGAAGTGCCGGTGCCCCTTGAGGATGGCGAGGGGGGCCGCGTGGCGCGGGTCGGTCACGTCCCAGAGGCGGACGTGGCGGTCGTCGGAGCCGGAGGCCAGAGTTCTTCCGTCGGGGCTGAACACCACGGGTTTGACATTGCCGCCGTGTCCGCTGAGCGCGTCGAGCATGCGGGGGCGGGCCGGGTCGGTGATGTCCCAGAGACGGATGGTGTCGTCGTAACTGGTGGTGGCGGCCATCCGCCCGTCGTGGCGCACGGCGATGGAGTAGACGGCGTCGGTGTGCCGCGTGGGCGGCTTCGACAACAGCCTGGGGTGGCGCGGGTCGGTCACGTCCCAGGACCGCAGTACGCGGTCGGCGCCCGCCCCGAGCAGTGTGTCGCCGTCCGGGGTGAACTGGATCGGGCCCACGCCGACTCCGCCGAGGTCGGTGCCGCCGAGCCGGCGGGGCTGTCGTGGATCCTTCAGGTCCCACAGGACGACGCGCGAGCCGTCGGTCATGGCCAGCAGGCGGCCGTCGGCGGTCACGGCCGGCGTCTGTCCGGTAGGGATGTCCAGGACGGGTGTGTGCCCGGCCGGTGTGGACCCGGTCGGTTCGGGGCCGGGCGGTTCGAGTCCCATCGACGTGACGGACAGGGTGCTGAGCAGGGCGTCGTGTGTGCGTTTCTGCGGGGTCTGGCGGTAGGCGGCCAGCGCGATCTGGACGGCCAGTGACGGATCGTGCGGGCTGAGCCGCACGGCCTCCTCGCCGGCCCGCAGGGCCACGGCCTCGTTGCGCTGCTGGGCGACGGTGCTCTCGGCCCGTACGGCGAAACCGGCGGCGGCCACGGCACACACGAGCAGGACGGCCAGCGCCCCGACCAGCCGGCGCAGGCGGCGCAGCCGGCGGCGGTCGCGCCGCTGCGCCTGTTGTGCCGCCGACTCGCCGGCCTCGAGGAAGGCGCGTTCCCGGGCGGTCAGCGTCTGCGCGGGGAGGTCCCTCGCCGCGGCGAGGCGTACGCCGCGGTACAGGGTGTCGGGGTCGTGGTCCAGGGATTCCCAGAGGGTGGTGGCCTCGGTGAGCGCGCGTCGCAGACGTTCCTGCCCGCGGTCCTCCTCCAGCCAGCCGCCGAGCCGGGGCCAGCAGCGGATCAGCGCCTCGTGGGCGATCTCCACGTGGTCGGTGTCAGCGGTCAGCAGCCTGGCCCTGGTCGCCTGTTCGAGGACGAACGCGGTGTCCGGACCGCTGTCGAGTTCCTGCCGCGGCACCCGGCGCTTGGTGTCCTCGGTGCCCTCACCCAGCGCGACAAGCCGCAGGAACAGCCGCCGCGCGGCCGTCTGCCGTACGTCGTTCAGCGCGCCGTAGAACTCCTCGGCGGTCTGGGTGAGGGCGCCCTCGATGCCGCCCGCCGCGCGGTAGCCGGCCAGCGTGAGCGCGTTGCCCCGCCGGCGCTTCCAGGTTTCCAGCAGCGCGTGCGACAGCAGCGGCAGCGCCCCGGGCCGGCCGTGGGCGTCGGCCGTGAGGGTCGTCAGCAGGGCACTCTCGACGGTGAGCCGGGAGCGGACGGCGGGCTGGACGATCGCCGCCCTCAGTTCCTCGGCGGTCATCGGGCCGACCGGATGGTGGGCCCGGGGCAGGGCCTCGACGAGGCCGGTCAGCCGGGTGCAGTGCGTGTAGAAGTCGGACCGCACGGCGATGGCGACCCGGGTGCGGCTGTCGGGGACCCGCGTCGCGTGCACCAGCGCGGCGACGAACCGCTCCCGTTCGTCCGCGTCGTGGCAGACGGTGAACACCTCCTCGAACTGGTCGACGACGATGAGCAGTTCGTCCGCCGCGGAGCCCGCCTCCTGCTGCCCGGCGAGGATCTGCCGCACCATCCGGTGGAAGGTGTGCGGTCCGGCGGCGAGTCCGGCGTGCACCGGCCCGGGAGCGGTGCCGGCCCGGGCCGCCAGTCGTACGGCGCATTCCTCCAGCGGGTGCGGGCCGGGAGTGAAGACCAGTGCGGCGTCGTCGGGAAAGGCCGGGAGTACTCCCGCGCGCAGCACCGACGACTTACCGGATCCCGATGCCCCGAACAACACGAGAAGCCGGTTTCCCTTCACATGTTCGACAAGGGTGCCGGTGAGTTTCTCGCGCCCGAAGAAAAACCCGGCATCGGCCTCGCCGAACGGGAACAGACCGGCATAGGGGGGCTTGGCGGCGTTCCTTTTCCGGTTTTCCGCGTCGGCCTCGGCCGACGGGTTCGTGCCCGCGCACGCGTCAGCCGTCCGTTGCCAGATCAGCTTCCATTCCCGCTCGTCGCCGCCGCAGGCACGGACGTAGGCAAGGGTGACGGCCAGGCTGGGGAGTTGACGCCCCGCCGCGGCCGAGGACAGCGTCGCGATCCCGTAGTGGGTGTCGCGCGCGAGATCCCGGTAGGTGGGACGGCCGGCCTGCTCCCGCAGTTTCCGTAACCGCGCGGCGAATTCGAACAGAGGACCGCCGTCCGGGTCCAGAGGACTTTCCCCCCGTGGCACGTACTCGTCCTTTCCCCCGGGACACGCCGATTGTTCGGCATCCGTTTGTTCAGCGTCGGGCGCCCCGACTTGAACAACAGATTAGCGGCTACAAACGGTGCATCAGGTCCCGCACCGAGGACCGGACAACGAACGGAAACGAGGAATCCCATGAACATGCGCACGCTGGCCGCGGCCTTCCTGATCAGCGGGCTCGCCCTGACCGCCGGCCCCCTCGCCCAGGGCGCGCAGGCCGTGACGGCGGCCGTGCCGTCCGCTGCCGCGCAGCAGCAGGTCATCATCTGCACCGTCAACGACAACGGGGTCAACTTCCGCGGCGGCCCCGG
The DNA here is from genome assembly GCF_052216785.1 of Streptomyces sp. JW3. Taxonomy (NCBI): domain Bacteria; kingdom Bacillati; phylum Actinomycetota; class Actinomycetes; order Kitasatosporales; family Streptomycetaceae; genus Streptomyces; species Streptomyces sp. JW3. The sequence continues at coordinate 46,086 of NZ_JBQOUX010000020.1, forward strand.
CACCGATTACCCGGTCCTGGGCCAGGTGAACAAGGGGCAGCAGCTCAACTACCGCGACCGCAAGGGCGAGTGGGTCATGGGCGATCTGGTGGGCGGGCGCACCGGCGTCTGGATCCACGACGCCTACCTCGACGGCTGCTGACCGCACCGTCCCGTAGGTACCGCGGGGTGCCGTCGCCACGTGTGACGGCACCCCGTGCCCTCCTTGACCCGTTACCCGTTGCCCCAGCCCTTCCACGAAGGACCGTTCATGCACGACAGCACACCGGGCGGCGGCGCCGCACGTCCGCCCCAGGCCCCCATCCGCCCGGTCCACCCCATCCGCCCGGTCCACCTCAGCCGGGCCGGTTTCCTGCGCGCGGCCGCCACGGCGGCGCTCGCGGGCACTCCCCCGCTCCGCACTCCGGCCCACGCGGCGGCCGACCCCCTGCGCGTCTCCAAGGTCGCCGACCTCACCGGTCCAGGACTCACGAACCGGTTCCGCATGGCGGCCACCGACCTGGGCGTGCCGGCGCGGACACCCGACGGCCGGCTGCTGTTCGTCTTCGGCGACACCTTCGAGGAAGCAAGGGTCGGCGGCGGGTGGTGGCGCTCGCCGGTGGCACTGTACGGGCGCTTCGGCGGTCCCGGCCGCCCGGTCGTCTGGACCGGCGCGGTAGGCGGACGGCACGCCCGGCAGCTGTGGCCGTACGACCACGACAACCCCGAGTACTCCACCGTGCTGCCGTCCGACGTGATCACCCTCGGCGACGCCATGTACCTGCACGTCATGGTGAACAAGGGCCTCGGCAACGTGGTGCGCACCGAGATCTGGCGGTCGGACGACTCGGGCGCGACCTGGGCTCCCACCGGAGCCGTGTTCGCCCCGCAACTGCACGGCGGCATGTTCCAGCTGCTCACCTGGGCCCTCGGTGACGACGGCTACGTCTACGTACTGTCCACCGGGTTCCAGCGGGACAAGCCGGTCATCCTGCACCGGGTCCGTCCCGGCCGTCTGACGGACCCCGGCGCCTACGAGCCGTGGGGACGGGCCGCCGACAGCCGCTGGGGCTGGGGCAACCCGCCCACGCCCGTCCTGGACGGCGCGTTCGGCGAGCTGTGCCTGCGGCCGCTCGACGGCCGGTGGCTGCTGACCTGGTTCAACCAGGGCGACTACCGGATCGAGGGCCTGGTCGCGGACCACCCCGCGGCGGACCTGCGCACCGCCCACCGCCGCACCCTGCTGCGGGGCACGTCCTGGGGCCACGAGGACGACACCCACGTGGCGCAGCTGTACGGCGGCTACGTCATTCCGGGGTCGACGCTCGACGACCTCCACCTGTCGGTGAGCCAGTGGAACACCAAGGAGGGCTGGCCCTACCGCGTCATGCAGTTCCGCGTTCGCGGCCTTGCCCGCTGAACACCGGAACGGACCGTCCGCGTCTGCGCCCCCGGGTCCGCGTCCGATGACGCCGCCGGGGGTACTCGGCCGCGTGATCATCACTGGGCGACGAGGAGGCGGGTGGGTCATGGAGCAGCACGTGCGGCCGGACGGCTGGATCGAGGCGATCGGCTGGTTCAGCCTCTGCGTGGCCTTCGCCAGTGCCCTGGTCATCGCGGCCGACGTGGTCCTCCTGGGGCGCCGCCAGAAGATGTGGATCATGAATCTGGTGTATCCCGTCACGGCCCTGTACTGGGGCCCGGTCGCTGTGTGGTTCTACTTCCGGCACGGGCGGCGCACCTCGAAGGCGGCGGTCGGGGAACACGGGATGCCCGACCCCGACGAGCTCGCGCCGTGGAACGTGCGGTCCAAGGCCGTCAGCCACTGCGGCGCCGGGTGCACCCTCGGTGACATCGGTGCCGAGTGGCTGGTCTTCGCGGCGTCGCTCACCCTGGCCGGCAAGGCGCTCTACGCGGACTTCGCCCTGGACTTCGCGTTCGCCTGGGTGCTGGGCGTCGTCTTCCAGTACTTCTCCATCGTGCCGATGCGGAACATCGGCAGGGTCAAGGGCATCTGGGCCGCCGTGAAGGCGGACACCCTGTCCATCGTCGCCTTCCAGATCGGGCTCTTCCTCGGGATGTGGCTCTACCAGGAGGTGCTCTTCTCGCCCGGTCTGCCCAAGACCACCGCCGCGTACTGGATGATGATGCAGCTCTCCATGGTCCTCGGCTTCTTCACCGCCTGGCCGGTCAACGCCTGGCTCGTGCGGGTGGGCTGGAAGGAGAGGATGTGACCCAGGGCGTCGTGACGGGCGGCGGCCGTCAGCCCTTGCCGCGTCCGGTCAGGGCGTCCCGCACGCGGTCCACCATGCCCGCGCCGGGAGCCAGCAGCTTGTTGGCCGGCGGGGTGTCCGAAGCCGACGGGTGCGGGCGGGTCGGCGCGGTCTTCTTCGCCTGCCGGACCTTGTCGCCCAGCTTCATCAGCTCGTCCGCGGAGGCCGCCGTCCGCAGCCGGGGGAAGAGGGTGTCCTCCTCGTCCCGGACGTGGGAGCGGATCTCCGTCATTCATCGAGTCTCGTCGAGCGGTACGGAGCGCGGGCTGGGTATCCCTGCCGCGGCCCACGCAAACCCCGAAGCCATACCGACCGGGTGGTATGCAGACGGGTCCGCCGTCGCCTAACCTCCTACCAGCCGCCGGCGCGAAGCCGCCGCGCCTGAGCCTCCGACGACGACAAGGAGACGGCCATGGCTGTCGATCCCTCCGGGACGGCCCTCAGCGAGCTCGGGGCGCACGGCCCCGGGGAGCCCTTCGTCATGCTCAACCTGCTTCGGTTCGCACCCGACGGCCGTGCGTCCTACGAGGAGTACTCACGCCGTGCGGCCGTCTTCCTGCGCCGGTACGGAGGCGAGCTGCTCTACGCCGGAGACGGAGCCACTCCCCTGGTCGCCGAGCAGGGGCAGGCGTGGGACGCCGTGCTCCTCGTGCGCTATCCGAGCCGGGAGGCGTTCAGCCGCATGGTGGCCGACCCCGACTACAGGAAGATCACCCCGCTCAGGTCCCGGGCGCTCACCGAAGCCGTACTCCAGCCGACCACCCCGTGGACGCGGCAGACCGGTGACGGCAGCTGAGCCCGCCGGCCCGGGTGCCCGCGCGCGGTATCCGTGGCGGGAGGCGCGTCACGGGGTCAAGTCGCGCTGCTGTCCGCCGCGCCACTCGGTGAGGAGCACGGTGGCGTCGTCGTCGAGAAGGCCGTCATGATGGGCCATCACGGCCGCCATCAGCCGCCGCAGCGTCTCGTGCAAGGTGTGCCGGCCCGAGTGCTGGCGCAGGACGAACTCGATGAACCGGTCCCGTCCGAACTCCCTGCCCCGGGCGTCCCGCGCCTCGACCACCCCGTCGGTGTAGAGCAGCAGCCGGTCCCCGGGCTCCAGCTGATGGACGCACTCGGTGACCGGCAGTCCGAGGTCGGCGCCCATGGGACCGGCCGGCGGGCACGCCGGCTCCGTGGTCCACCGGTTGCCGCGCAGCAGGATCGGCAGGTGGTGACCGCGATTCACCCAGCTCAGCCGGCCGGTCTCCAGGTCGAGATCAGCCAGGATGCCGGTGACGTACCGGCGGCCGCCGAACTGCTCGATCAGGGTCTTCTCCACCTGCCGGCTGGTCTCGGCCAGGGACGCGCCCTGGCGCCGGGCGTTGCGGCAGGCGGCCACGGCGACGTTGGCGGTGATCCCCGCGGCCGTGTCATGGCCCATGGCGTCGAAGACGCTCAGACTCAGCACGCGGTCGGCCACGGCGTAGTCGAAGGCGTCCCCACCGACCTGATAGGCGGGCTCCATCACCGCGCCGACCGTGACGTCATGACCGGCGAAGGCGGGCGGCGGGGTGAGGTTCCACTGCATCTCCGCCGCCACGTTCATCGGCTCGGTCCGCACCAGTCGGGCGAAGGAGTCGCTGAAGGAACGCTTGCTCAACAGCAGCAGCGCCGTCATCGACGCCCAGTGCCGCAGTGTCTCCCGGACGGCCTCCTCATCGGTGCCGGTGTCCGTGTCGGCCCGCAGCACGCCCAGGCGCTCCACACCGTCGGTGACAGCCACCCACCACCGGTGCCGCCCGGCACCCGCGCTGTGCTCGGGGAGTACGTCCACACGCTGATAGGCCCGGCCGGGCAGGCTGTTCTCGACGGTGAACGACTGCCCACTCTCTCCTGCGTCCAGCCCCTTGCCGGTGAGCCGGCGCAGCACCGTCTCACGCACATCGACGACGAAGACGGCGACGTCCCACAGACCGGCTTGCGCCGCGTGCGCCGAGATCGCCTGCGGCAGTTCCTCGAGAGTGGCGGTATGACTGAGCTGCATCAGCCGGATCAGCGCTGCTGAGGATGGTTCGTTCATGCGTCACGCCTCTCGACGGGCCGACCCGGGACCGTCCCCCGCTCCCGCCGGACACGGTCCTGCGCCCCTGGAGCGGCCCCTTCCGCAGCGGCTACCCCTCTGCCGCCGGGTTACGCGGACACGTGGCGGCCGACGGTGGTGGGCCGGCCCCGGACGACCAGGGCCAGGGCCAGGGCCAGGACCAGGGCCAGGACCAGGACCGGGACCGGGACCGGGACCGGGACCGGGTCAGTGGCGAGGGGTGGGGCGGATCGTCGGCCCGTTCGCGGGGGCGGCGGTGGTTCCGCTGTTCCAGCGGAGCAGCAGAGTACCGGCCGTGACGGCCGGCACGGTGAACGTCGCGGGCACCAAGTCGTCGGGCCACCGGCAGGTCGAGGAGGAACAGGCCCAGGCCGGTCGGCCAGTGGCGGCGAGGGGACTTCTCCCTGACGCCTGAGACGATCAGGACCGCGGGGACGACCAGCATCAGCAGCGTCACCAAGGCCCGGCTCGGGCGGGGCTCGGAACTGTCGCCGGGGATGAACAGCGCCACAGCGGTCAGGCGAGGCCCAGCAGGATCCGGCCGGTGCCGGGCCGTATCTCCCGGGGCGGGCCGGGAGGCGGCGTGGGGGCGAGGGCCGGAACCGGAGGGGGCGGAGCCGGTGCCGTGGCGATGCGGCGGGCCGAGAAGTATCGCCGACGCGAAACTGACCGGGCCCGGCGGCGGCCCTCCGCCGGCATCGGCCTGCACCTGGCGCGGCTGCGCGAGACGTTGCGCCCGGCGGGCGGTGCGGAGCGGCCCGTGCGGCGGTGAAGTGTCCTTTCCCCGTGGGGGCCGGACCACGCAGCTGACGTGATCACGTGCTGCTCGGCGGCAGTTGCGCCGGGCTGACCAGTTCGCCGAGCACCCCGGTCATGAACTGGACCAGCCAGCGTTGCGCGGGGCTGCGCGACGACTCGTGCCGGGCGTAGAGCGCCACCTCGATCGGCTCGGTCTCGAAGGGGAGTCGCACCAGGCGGAGCCGGTGGGCGGCGGTGAACACCTCGCCGACGTACTCGGGGACGATCGCGATGAGGTCGGTCCGCTCCAGCAGGTAGGGGAGCATCGAGAAGCGGGTGGCCTCGACGGCCACCCGGTCCAGGAGGCCGTACGCCGCGAGCAGCGACCGAGGCACCACGTGGCCGCCCGCCGCCCGGCGGGCCCGCGCCAGCACCCTGACCATGACCGGCTACCACACCGGTGCGGTGATCACCTCGCTGCTGGCCCTACAGGTCACCGAGAACTGGCAGGTCCTCTTCTACGTCCTCGGCGTCGCCGGTCTCGGCATCGCGGTCGTGCAGTGGTTCCGGCTGCCGGAGTCGGAGGCGTTCGTCCGCGCCAAGGAGGCGTCCGCGTCCCAGCGGGTGCCGTTCTCCGAACTGCTCAATCCGGCCTACCTCGGCGCGGGCATCGGCATCTGGGTCGCCTCGTTCATGGGCCTGCTGCTGGTCTACGGCCTCAACACCTGGCTGCCCAAGCTCATGAACGACGCCGGCTATCCCGTCCCCACGGCCGTCACCCAACTGCTCATCCTCAACGTCGGCGGTGTGGCCGGCCTGATCCTGGGCGGCTACGTCGCCGACCGGCGGGGCATCAAGCTCACCACGCTCGGCTGGTTCGCGGTCTCGGTGGCCATGCTGGCGTGCCTCAGCATCAAGATGCACAGTGATCTGCTGCTGAACGTCGTCGTCTTCCTGACCGGCGTGTTCGTCTTCTCCGCGCAGGTGCTCGTCTACGCCTACGTCACGAACTACTACCCGGCCGCCGTCCGCGGCACGGCCCTCGGCTCCGCCTCCGGCATCGGCCGGATCGGCTCCATCGTCGGCCCGTCCATCACCGGCGCCCTGGTCGCCTCGGGCATCGGCCACCCCTGGGGCTTCTACTTCTTCGCCGTCGTGGCGGTCGCGGGCTTCCTGGCCGTACTCACCCTGCCCGCACGACCCGCCGGCGCTCCCGCGGCGGCCGCCGAGCCCGCCGTCTGATCGCGAACGGGAGGCGGCACGTACGCGGGGAGCGTCCGTGCCGCCTCGGTACGCCAGGCAGGCGAGTACGAAGTCCGTCGTGCTCGGTGTGCCGAGTTGAGCGCGGCGTCAGCCCGTCAGCCCGTCCGGACGATGAAGCGCTGGTCGGCCGCGCCGGTGCAGGGTTCCTCGATCGCCTCGGCGCCTGCGGCGGTGTCGTCGCCGACGATGCCGATGCATCCGCTGCTGGTGGCCGGCCGCAGCCGGAACGCCCCCGTGGTGGGCTCCAGATGGAAGAGGGTGCCCTGCGCGCAGTCCTCCCGGGGCTCGAGCATGCCCTTGATCTGGTCCTCGCCCATGACGGTCAGGCAGCCCTTTCCCAGCTGGGGGTGGTGCCACTGGATGCGGTACAGCTCCTCGCCCATGGGCTCGAGGTACGTGCGGGGCACGGGCGCCTGCGCGCAGGGGAGCTGGACGGCGACGGCACTGTCGTAGGCGCCGTCGCGGTCGCGTCCGTCGGTCAGGCAGAGGTCGGCCGTGCGGGCGGGGCGGATGGTGACCCAGCCGTCGGGGGAGCGGCGGCCACTCCTGACCTGGCGGAGTCGCCGGAAAGCAGTTGTACCTCGCGGTCCGCTTCCGCCGGCGCTTCGGTGCCGCGCCGTCGGCGCGCTTCCCCACGACGTGCTCATTCTCGTCGGTGGCTTGGCCTGGCTCGGCAAGCCCGTCGACGGAGTCTTCCTGGCCGCGGTGCTCACCGTCATCGGCTACTCGGTCAACGACTCCGTCGTCCTGTTCGACCGCGTCCGCGAACCGCTCGCCCGCGACCGCGCCACCGAGCTGTCGCGCCCGACCGACAACGCGATCCTCCAGACCCTGCCCCGCACGGTCAACACCGGCGTGGGAGCGGCCATCACTCTCACCGCCCGCGCGGTACTGGCCGAGGACACCCTCACCGACTTCGCCCCTTCGGGTCGCGGGCCGGCGAGAGGCGAGGGCGCCGAGGCTCACTCCTCCACCACGGGTGCCGGTGTGTGCGTGATGCCGTTGACGAGGACGTCGAAGCCCCAGCGGAACCTCTCTTCCGGGGTGCCGCCGATCAGTGCGGGCAGGTGCGCGGCGATCGCCGGATGCGTGGCCGCGCTCGCGGTGCCCAATGCGTGCACGGTGGCGTTCCAGTCGTCCGCGGCGGCGGGATCGTGTTCGCGCGTCGACTGCTCGGCAGCGGTGGCCGTCGCGCTCTGAAGCAGCTTGTCCACCCCCCAGGCCGCCTGTTCACGGCCGGCCCCGCCGCGGGACAGCAGGCCGAGGGCGCGCTCCACCAGGCGCAGGTAGTTCTCCCCGCTCGGACGGGCGACCAGCGCGGACCGCGCGAGCTGCGGGTAGGCGAACAGCACCAGGGTGTACGACCTCATCACCGCGCGAAGCTGCTCCCGCCAGTCCTCGCCGCCCTCGTCCCCCGACAGGTCGACCTCGCCCAGCAGGGCGTCGAGCACTGCCGCGTGCAGAACGGCGGTGTTGGCCACGTAGACGTACAGCGAAGCCGGGCCGGTGTCCAGTTCCTGGGCGATGCGGCGCATCGTGACCTTCTCCAGCCCCTCCCTTCGCATGATCTCCACTGCGGTCTCCACGATCCATCGCCGGGAGAGGGCGGGTTTCGCCGGACGGTCCCGGCGGCTCGTCGGTTCTCTTCTGACGGTCATGTTTCCGATCGTAACGAACACGTTCGCCGCAGCCGGCAGCCCTCTTGAGCGGCTGATAGAACTTGTTCGTAACGAACATGTTCGTTACGGTGTAGGTGTCGCGCCCGTTTCCCACACCTTTCGAAGAGGCATCCATGAGCACCAGCCATGTCCCCGTCGCGATCATCGGTGGCGGTCTGGGCGGCCTGACCGCCAGCCGTGTCCTGCATGTCAACGGCATCGAATCAGCGGTCTTCGAACTGGAGGCATCGCCCGAGGCCCGTACCCAGGGCGGCATGCTCGACATCCACGAGGCGAACGGCCAGAAAGCGCTGCACGCCGCCCACCTGTACGACGCGTTCCGCAAGATCGTCCACACGGGCGGGGAAGCGATGCGCCTGCTCGGCCCGGACGGCACCGTGCGGGTGGACGAGGCGGACGACGGCACCGGCGACCGGCCGGAGGTGGACCGCGGCGAACTGCGCGACCTGCTGCTGCGCTCCCTGCCCCACGGCACGGTCCGCTGGGGCCGGCGGGTCACCGGAGCCCGGGCGCTCGGGGACGGCCGTCACGAGGTGACGTTCGCCGACGGCTCGACCCTCACGACCGACCTGCTGATCGGCGCGGACGGCGCCTGGTCGCGCGTCCGGCCGCTGCTCTCGGACGCCTGGCCCGCGTACACCGGCATCTCCCTCGCCGAGACCGACCTGTTCGAGGCCGATGCCCGCCACCCGGACAGCGCGGCGATCGTCGGCACCGGCTTCTTCATGGCCCTGGGCGACGAACGCGGAATCCTCGCGCACCGCGAGAGCGACGGCAGCCTGCACGCCTACACCGCACTCAAGGTGGACGAGGGCTGGCTGGACACCGTCGACTTCTCGGACCCCGCCGCCGCCAAGGCCGCGGTCCTCGCCCACTTCGAAGGCTGGAACGAAGGACTGCGCAAGCTGATCGCCGACGCCGACGCGATCGCCCCGCGCCGCATCCACGCCCTGCCCGTCGGGCACCGCTGGGAGCGCGTCCCCGGTGTGACCCTGCTCGGAGACGCCGCGCACGCGATGCCGCCGTTCGCGGGCGAGGGCGCCAACCTCGCCATGTTCGACGGCGCCCGGCTCGCCCTGGCCCTCGCCGCCCACCCCGGCGACACCGAGGCCGCGCTGCGCGCCTACGAGAAGGAACTCTTCCCGCGCAGCGAGGAGACCGCCCGCGACTCCGCGGACAGCCTGGCCACGATGTTCGGCGAGCGGGGCCTGCGGGAGATGGCCGCGTTCTTCACCGCCGGCCCGGCCGGACACCAGGAGTACTCCTGATGCGCGCGCCCCGCTCCGTTTCCGTACGCCCGGGACTCGACCTCGCCATACGTGAAGCAGGTCATGGCAGCCCAGTCCTCGTCCTGCACGGCGGCCCCGGCCCCGCCGGCATCGCGCCCATGGTCGACCACCTGGCGAAGGACCACGCGGTCGTGGCGCCCACCCACCCGGGCTGGGACGACACCGTACGGCCCGACGACCTGGACTCCGTACCCGCACTCGCCGCCGGCTATCTGGACCTGCTCAGCCGCCTCGCCCTGCACGGCGTCACCGTCATCGGCACGTCCTTCGGCGGCTGGGTCGCCACCCAGAGCGTCCTGGACGACCGCGAAGGCCGGATCGCGCGGCTCGTCCTCGTGGACGCCATCGGCCCCGTCGTGCCCGGCCAGCAGGTCACCATGCCCGCCGGGCCACCGCCCACGGCCCGTGTCCCCGTCACGGGACCCTCGCCGGCACCACGGCGCGGCCCCTCCCCCTCGTCGATGGCGGCCCTGCGCGCGTACGCGGGACCCGCGATGGCGGACCCCGGTCTGCTGGCCCGGCTGCCGTCCGTCACCTGCCCGGTGCTGGTGCTCTGGGGCGGAGACGACACCGTCGTCAGTCCCGACTTCGGCCGTGCCTACGCCGCGGCCTTCCCCCACGCACGGTTCGAACTCATTCCAGACGCGGGGCACCAGCCCCTGCGGGAGAGGCCCGAAGCGGTCCACGCCGCCCTGGACTCCTTCCTCACCCGACAGGACCGGACCACCCGCCACTGACCTGCCCAGCGGGCTCGGGGTGACCCGCCCACCCATCGGCCATTCTCGTCCTCTTGACGATAACGACGATCTCCCCTTATCGTCGAAGCGACGAGAAAAAGGAGTTCTCCATGGCCGACATCACCCGGCGCCTGGGCTGGCGCCATCTGCGCGCCACGCCCACGGCCCACATCCGGCACCACCGCGACGGCAAGCTCGTGCACGACGGGACCGGACTCGGCTTCTGGTTCCGCCCGTTGACCGCCGCGCTCTCCGAGGTGCCGGTCGAGGACCGGGAACTGGCCATGACCTTCCGCGCCCGCACCGTCGATTTCCAGGACGTGTCGGTGCAGGCGACCGTCACCTACCGGATCGGCGACCCGGCCCTGGCCGCCGCCCGCCTGGACTTCTCCGTCGACCCCGACACCGGGGCCTGGCGCGGGGCCCCGCTGGAGCAACTGGGCACCCTGCTCACCGAGACGGCCCAGCAGCACGCGCTGGACGTGCTGGCCCGCACCTCGCTGGCCGCGGCGCTGGTCGACGGGGTGGCCGCAGTGCGCGACCGGGTCGCGGCGGGCCTCGGCGCCGAGCCGCGGTTGCCGGCCACCGGGATCGAGGTGGTGACCGTACGGGTCATGGCGGTGCGCCCCGAGGCCGAGGTGGAGCGCGCGCTGCGGACGCCCGCCCGGGAGCTGATCCAGCAGGAGGCCGACCGGGCGACGTACGAGCGGCGGGCCGTCGCCGTCGAACGCGAGCGGGCCATCGCCGAGAACGAACTGGCCAGCCAGATCGAACTCGCCCGCCGTGAGGAGCAGTTGGTGGAACAGCGCGGGGCGAACACGCGCCGCGAGGCGGAGGAGGCCGCGGCGGCCGACCAGGTGCGGGCCCGGGCCGAGGCGGCGCGCACGGTCGGGCTCGCCGAGGCCGAGGCGGCCCGTGCGGTGGCGCTGGCCCGTGCGGAGGCCCAGGCGGCGCGTGAGGTCGGCGCGGCCCGGGCCGAGGCCCAGGCGGCCTGGCTGCGCGTCCACGGTGAGGTCGACGTGGCAACGCTGCACGCGCTCACCGGGACGCGGCTGGCGGAGAACCTGCCGCACATCGACAGCCTGACCGTCTCCCCGGACGTGCTGACCGGGCTGCTGGCCCGGCTCGGCGGCGGAGCCGGGGGATGAGCCTCGCGCCGCGGGCCGTCCTGGTCCACCGCACCACGCAGTACGAGGAGTTGGTGGCCCGGCACGGTACCCACGGTCAGGCCGCCTTCTTCCTCTCCTCCCGGGGCCAGGACCTCGGGGACGTCGCCGAACGCCACCGCCGGGCGCACCGGGCGCTGGCCGAGGTGGCGGCCGCGGTCCCGCCGACCTGGCGGCAGGCCCGGGTGGAACGCGGCGACCTGGACCGTTTCCTGTTCGCCCCGGAGGACGTCGTGGTCGTGGTGGGGCAGGACGGGCTGGTGGCCAACGTGGCCAAGTACCTCGCCGGGCAGCCGGTGATCGGCGTGGATCCCGAACCGGGGCGCAACCCCGGCGTACTGGTACGGCACCGGACGGCCGACGCGGCGGCGCTGCTGCGCGGCGCGGCGGCCGCCCGGACGGACGAACTCACCATGGTCGAGGCCGTCGCAGACGACACCCAGCGGCTGGTCGCGCTGAACGAGATCTACCTCGGCGCCGTCGGACACCAGACGGCCAGATACCGCCTGGGCCTGGAGGGCGACGGGGGTGTCGTCGAGGCCCAGGCCTCCTCCGGGGTGCTGGTGGGCACGGGCACCGGCTCGACCGGCTGGCTCGGGTCGGTGTGGCAGGAGCGGGGCAGCGCGCTGCGCCTGCCACACCCCACCGAGGACCGGCTGCTCTGGTTCGTCCGCGAGGCGTGGCCGTCGCCGGCCACCGGGACGTCCCTGGTGGCCGGCGAACTCGCCGCCGCGGGCCGGCTGTGCCTCACCGTCGAGTCCGAACGTCTCGTCGCCTTCGGGGACGGCGTGGAGGGCGACGCCCTGGAGCTGACGTGGGGGCAGACGGTACGGGTGGGCAGGTGCGAGCAGCGGCTGCGGCTGGTGACGCGTGTTCCGGGGCAGCGGTGACTCGACGAGGCGGGGCGGGGCGGCGGGTGCGGGTGGGTGCGGGTGCGGGAGGTGACCGGCGTGGACCGGCCGCTGGGTGTGGCCCGCGCCCGGGTCACCGTACGCCGGTCAGTTCGGCGGTGAGGGTCCACAGGCGGGCGGCGGTCGCCTGGTCGAGGGAGGCCGTGGAGGGTTTGCCGACCCTGGGGTGGCTCTTCATGCCGCCGTGCCGGTCCGGGCCGACGTAGGAGTTGCCGGGAAGGTCCTGGCAGGCGGCGTACAGGGTCGGCAGGGCGCCGTGCTCCGCGTCGTTGTTGAGCCGGGCCAGCAGTGCGTGGCCCAGCTTCCCGGCGGCGGAGTGGCTCATCAGGCCGGTGGTGGCGATGCCGGGGTGGGCGATGAGCGAGCGGACCGGGCGGCCGGCCGCGGTCAGGCGCCGTTGCAGTTCGGCGGAGAACAGGTTCAGGTGCAGTTTGGAGTCCTGGTAGGCGCCGGATGCCTTGTAGGGCCGGTGCGCTCCGGAGAGGTCCGCCGCGTCCTTGGTGCGGGCCGTGCCCATGCGGTGCGGCTGGGAGGAGACGGAGACGATCCGGCCGGTGACGCCCGCCGCCCGGCGGATCTACCCGGCCGCGGACCACCCCAGGCACTCCCGCTTCTACACCGCCCAGCTACGGCAGGCGGCGGCCCGGCACGGTCCGGGTTCCCCGGCCGCGGAACTCGTCCGCCGCCTCCTGGCGGGCAGCGAGGAGTTCACGGCCGTCTGGAACGAGCACCAGGTCGACGTCGGCTTCAGCGAGGAGAAACGTGTGCTGCACCCCGAGGTCGGCCGGCTCACCCTGCACTGCCAGACCCTCCTCGACCCCGACCAGGAACACGCCCTCCTCGTCTTCACCGCCACCCCGGGCACGGAGAGCTACGACAAACTCCAGCTGCTGAGAGTCGTCGGCACCCAGCGGCTGGCCGACTGAGCCGCGCCCAGACGTCCGCAGGAGTATGGCAAAAGGGGGTAAAAAGGAAGTGTGATGCGATCTTCCGGCCGGTGGTGGGGGCTGCGGTCCCTGGCGAGTCTGCGCAGTGTGGTCGGCCAGATGCTCGTGCTCCAGGTGGCGATCGTCGTGCTGCTGGCCGTCGTGGCGGTCGTCCTGCTGGTGGTGACGGTCAACCGCGAGGCCACCCGGGCCGCCAACGACCGGGCATTCGCCGTCGCGGAGGTCTTCGCCCACGACCCCGGCGTCGTGACGGCCCTGAAGTCACCGGATCCGGCGGCCGTGCTCCAGCCGCGGGCCGATGAGGTCCGAAGGAGTGCCGATATCGACTTCATCGTCATCGTCGACAAGGACGGCATCCGCTGGGCCACGCCGGATCCGAGCCTGATCGGCAAGCGTGTCTCCGCGGATCAGGACCTGGACGCACTGCGGTCCGGGCGCACCGCCACCGGGCGCAACGTGACGGGCGACGGCACGGCCGTGCGTACCTTCATGCCGGTCAGGGACAGCGACGGTTCGGTGATCGGCGGAGTCGCCGTCGGCGTCCAGGTGACCAGCATCAGCGCGGAGGCGAAGCGACAGTTGCCGACGCTGCTCGGCATCACGTTCGCCGCCGTGGCCGTGAGCGCGGCCGGCGCCGTGCTGGTCTCCAGACGCCTGCTGCGCCAGACCCACGGCCTCGGCCCGGCCGAGATCACCCGCATGTACCGGCACCATGACGCGGTGCTGCACGCGGCCCGGGAGGGCATCGTCATCGTCGACGCCGACCGCCGGCTGCTGCTGGTCAACGAGGAGGCGCAGCGACTGCTGGAGCTGCCCCCGGGAGCGCGGGGCCACCATGTGGCGGAACTGGGTCTGGCGCCGCCCGTCGCCGACCTGCTGGTCTCCGGCCGGACGGCCACCGATGAGGTACATGTGGCCGGTGGCCGGGTGCTGGCGGTGAACCAGCGGCCGCTGGAGCAGTACGCGGGCGCCTCCGGCAGCGTCGCGACCTTGCGGGACACCACGGAGCTCAGGGTGGTCTCCGGTCACGCGGAGGTGGCCCGGGAACGTCTGAAGATGCTGTTCGACGCGAGTGTCGGCATCGGCACCACCCTGGACGTGACCCGGACCGCCGAGGAACTGGCCGGGGCGACGGTGCCGCAGTTCACCGACTACGTCACCGTCGACCTCGCGGAACCGGTGCTGTCCGGTGAGGAGCCGACCGGCAGGGAGCAGTGGCTGCGGCGCGTGGCGGCCGCCGGTGTCCGTGCGGACGCTCCCTTCACCCCGGTGGGGGAACGCGTCACGTTCGTGTCGCCGTCGTTGCGGGCGGGCCGCCCGACCGGTGGCCGCGGGGTGATCGAACCCGATCTGCGCGCCGTGTTCGGCGACATCCCCGGTTACCTCCCCGGCATCGCCGCCCAGGACTCCGAGCGGGTCCGGCAGCTCGTGGACCACGGCATCCACTCGCTCATCACGGTCCCGTTGCACGCCCGCGGGGTGATCCTGGGCGTGGCCCGCTTCTGGCGCGCGGAGAAGCCCGAGCCCTTCGAGGTGGACGACCTGGAACTGGCCGAGGAGATGGCGACGCGGGCGGCGGTGGCCATCGACAACGCCCGGCGCTACACCCGGGAGCACACCATGGCGGTGACACTCCAGCGCAGACTGCTGCCCGGGACCCTGCCCACGCCCAGTGCGGTGGACGTCGCCCACCGCTATCTGCCCGCCGAGTTCGGCGATGTGGGCGGCGACTGGTTCGACGTCATCCCGCTGCCCGGCGCGCGGGTCGCCCTGGTGGTCGGGGACGTCGTCGGCCACGGCCTGCACGCGGCGGCCACCATGGGCCGGCTGCGCACCGCCGTGCACAACCTGTCGGCGCTGGACCTGGCGGCCGACGAACTCCTGGCCCACCTGGACGAGCTGGTCACCCGCATCGACACCGACGAGGCCGGTGAGGACAGTGACCGGAGCGTGACCGGAGCGACCTGTCTCTACGCCGTCTACGACCCCGTCTCCGGCCGGGCCACCATCGCCCGGGCCGGGCATCCGGCGCCGGTGCTGGTCCGCCCCGACGGCTCGGCCCAGGTGCCCGAGGTGCCGGTCTCCCCGCCCCTGGGACTGGGCGGCGCGGAGCCCTTCGAGACGGCGGAGCTGCCGCTGGCCGAGGGAAGCCGGCTGGTGCTGTACACCGACGGGCTCATCGAGGAACGGGGCCGGGACGTCGACGCGGGCATCGGCCTGCTGCTGGACGCGCTGGCCGGTCACCCCGAGCGGGATCCGGAGGAGACCTGCCGGGCGGTCTTCGACGCCGTGCTCCCCACCCGGCCCCGCGACGACGTCGCCCTGGTGGTGGCCCGCACCCGGCTGCTCCCCCCGGAGCGGATCGCCCAGTGGGACGTACCCGCCGACGCCGCGGCGGTGGCACCGGTCCGCGCCGCGTGCGGACGGCAGCTGCGCGCCTGGGGGCTGGACGACATCGGCTTCGCCACCGAGCTGATCCTCTCCGAGCTGGCCACCAACGCCATCCGCTACGGGATCCCGCCGATCACCGCACGTCTCCTGTACGACCGCACCCTCATCTGCGAGGTCTCCGACGGCAGCAGCACCTCGCCGCATCTGCGCCGGGCGGCCACCACCGACGAGGGCGGCCGCGGACTGTTCCTCGTGGCCCGGTTCGCGCAGCGCTGGGGCACCCGCTACACCCCGCGCGGCAAGGTGATCTGGACCGAGCAGGCCCTGCACGACGGACCGGTGGAACCCGGTGCGGACACGGCCGACGCCTTGCTGGACCAGTGGAGCGACGACGCCTTCCCCGACCCGACGGCACCGTGACGGGGGGCACGGTGCCGTCGGCGGTGTCGCCGGTGCGGCCTATCCCCGGTCGCCCGGCCGGGAGGTGAGCGGGTCGCCGGCCTTGCGGACGGCCTGGGCGATCCAGGCCATGGCCTCGGGCACGTCGTAGTTCCCGGCGTGCGGCTGGTTCCAGGCGAGCTGGTAGTTCAGGTCCTTGACCTGCTTGTCCGCGGCGAGCGCCCGGTCGAGGTTGACCGAGACGGTGAGCGCGGTGTCCCGGTCCCGGGTGCCGTGGCGGACGTACCAGTTCGGCGCGGTGTCCGCGCCGGTGCCGACGAAGTCCATCGGGTTGATGAGGTGGGTCTGGTCGTCGACGATGGTGCCCTTCTTGCTGGTGTACTGCTTCCAGGTCAGCCCGGTGTCGTCGAGGCCGCTGCCGTCGCCGGCGACGTCGTTGTGGTTCCAGCTGTACTCGGTGTAGTTCAGGTACTTCTGGCTGGGCGGGCCGAACAGGTCGGTCTCGGTGCCGCTGGTGGTGTTCCCGTCGACGCCCACCGCGTCGAAGGCGGGGGTCGTCTTCAGCGTGGCCTGGGTGGCGACGAAGGCGAGGTACTTCGTCATGTCGACGGAGCGCACCGTGCCGGTGGCGGTGTCGACGTCGATCCAGTCGTTGACGTACGACTTGGTGGTGCCCTGGGAGGTGATCTGGAAGGTGCCGCCCAGCGACGGGATCGTGTGCGCCGGGTCCGCCGCGAGGTAGGTCTCGGCGGAGCTGATGACCTCCTTCTCGATGGTGTCGAGCATGGTCGCGGCGGTGAGCCTGGAACCGTCGGGGTTGCGCAGTCCGAGGCTTTTCTCGTACGCCGCGAACTTGGCCGCGATCTCCTCGGCGGCCTCGGGCGAGGGGTTCGAGCCGGTGGCGTCGCGGGTGGCGAGGACGTTGTACAGCCACTCGTAGGCCACGTCGGCGTTGCCGAGGTCGGTGATCGGGCAGTACGCGTTGACCGCGAAGACGTCGTCGCGCAGGGTGCTGCGGCCCTTGGCGTCGATGCCGGCGGCGCCGATCGCGGCGAGGTACGGGGCGTACTCGGCGCTGTTGCCGGAGGCGCCCAGGATCGACACCAGCGCACCGCCGCCGCTGGTGCCGTTGATGACGATCCGCTCCGCGCTGCCGGGCATCGCGGCGTCGTTGAGGCGCAGGTAGCGGACGGCGGCCTTGGCGTCGACCACGGCCGCGGGGGCCTTGCCGGGGGAGGTGCCGTCGGCGCCCACCAGACCCCGGCTGCGGTTCGCGACGTCGACGAAGACGTACCCCGCTTTCAGGGCCGCGCCGACGTTGCTGGTCGAGCTGTTGTAGGAGGTGCCCGCGGTGACGCTCGCCCTGAGGTAACTGGCCTTCCAGCCACTGTTGTTGACGGCGAAGTAGACCGGGGTCCGCTGGTCGCCGAAGGCGCTCTCGGGGACGAACACGTTCATGCTCTGGTAGCCGCAGGCGGTGTCGGTGATCGTGGTGGTGCCGCCGCCGGGACCGCCGGGCTGCCGGGCCGCCGCGGCGACCGGGTTGGCGACATAGCAGATCTGCTGGTACCAGCGCACGTCCAGCGGCCGGCCGTCCACCGTGACGGTGATCGTCGTGTAGGCGGCGGAGTCGAAGTCCAGCGCGGCGTCCTGGGGGTCCGCGGCGTGGCCGCGGGCGGCCGACGTGGCCGGGCCGGCCGCGGCGGCCGCGACGGAGGCGGGCACCGCGACCGCCGTGAGAGCGAGGGAACTGGCGAGCGCCATGCCTCTCAGCAGGCGGGTGCGGGGCACCGGACGTTCGTTCCGCGTGCCCGTCGAGTGGGTGAGCGCGTCGCGTCCGAAGGACGCAGAGAGCCGCTGCACTGGGTCTCCCCTCACTGAGCATCAAGTGCTGCCGATCGCCCCGGGATCGAGGCGTGACGCAGGCTACAAGATTGTTAACAATATGCACAGCAATCGTGCGGTCATTGTTTCCGGGTCACCCGCCCACCGGCAGCCGGGGCACGCTGTCGAGCAGCCGGCGGGTGTAGGGATGGGCGGGTGCGCCGAGGACCTGGGCGGTGTCGCCCTGTTCGACGACCCGGCCGTGTTCCAGTACGGCGGTGCGTTCGCACAGGGAGGCGACGACGGACAGGTCGTGGGAGACCATCACCAGGGTCAGACCGCGCTCCCGCTTGAGTTCGGCCAGCAGGTCGACCACCTTCACCCGGGTGGTGACGTCCAGCGCGCTGACGGGTTCGTCGGCGAGCAGGACGCGGGGCTCGCAGACGGTGGCGCGGGCGATGGCGATGCGCTGGCGCTGCCCGCCGGAGAACTCGTGCGGGTAGCGCCCGGCCGCGTCGGCGGGCAGACCGACCCCTTCGAGGGCGGCGGCCACCTTCGGCGCGGCGCCCGCCCGCGAGTTCAGGCCGAGCGAGCGCAGTGGTTCGGCGACGATCGAGCCGACGCGGCGGCGCGGGTCGAGCGAGGAGTACGGGTCCTGGAAGACGCACTGGACGCTGCGCCGGAAGCGCCTCAGCTGCTCCCGGTTCCGAGGGGAGAGGGGGGCGCCGTCGAAGCGGACCTCACCGGTGGTGGGGCGGGCCAGGCCGAGCAGGAGGCGCAGCAGGGTGGTCTTGCCGGCGCCGGACTCGCCGACCAGGGCGAGGCTCTCGCCGGGCCGTACGGCGAGGGACACCTCGCTGACCACGTCGGTGCGGGCACCCCGGTAGCGCGCGGCCACGTCGGTGAGTTCCAGCACGGGGGTCACGGCGCGCTCCTCAGGTCCAGGGCGGACTCCAGCGTGCGGGCGCTGGCGACCAGGTCGCGGGTGTACTCCTCGCGCGGGGCGCCCACGATGTCCCCCACCGGGCCCGCTTCGACGGACCGGCCGTCCTTCATGACCAGCACCCGGTCGGTGACCTTGGCGACGACCGCGAGGTCGTGGCTGACGAACAGCACCGCCATCTCGCGGTCCCGCACCAGGGTGTCGATGAGGTCGAGCATCTCGGCCTGGACCGACACGTCGAGCGCGGTGGTGGGTTCGTCGGCGATGAGCAGGGCCGGTTCGCAGGCCAGGGCGACGGCGAGGGCGACCCGCTGGCGCTGGCCGCCGGAGATCTCGTGCGGGAAGGCCCGGGCGACGCGGTCGGGTTCGGGCAGCCGGACCCGGTCGAGGGCCTCGTGGGTGGCGGCGCGCAGCGCGCGGCCCTTCAGTCCGGTACGGCGGGCCAGGGGGCCGGCGATCTGGCGGCCCACCCGCATCAGCGGGTCGAGAGCGGTCAGCGGCTCCTGGAAGACGACGGCGGCGTCCCGGCCCCGGACGGCGGTCAGCCGCTTCTCCGGGGCGCCGACGGTCTGCGTCCCGGCGAGGACGACGCTGCCGGTGGCCGTCATTCCCTCGGGCAGCAGTCCCAGTACCGCAAGGGTGGTGAGCGACTTGCCGGAGCCGGACTCGCCGATCAGGCCGAGGCGTTCACCGCCCGCGACGGTGAAGGACAGGTCGGTGACGAGCGGCCGGCCGTCCGCGGCGGTCACCGACAGCCGGTCGACGTCGAGCAGGGTCATGACCGCCTCCCGCGGGTCGCCGGATCGAGGACGTCGCGCAGTCCGTCGGCGATCAGGTTGACGCCGATGACCAGCAGGACGAGGAGGACGCCGGGGGCGAGGGCGCCGGCCGGTGCGGTGGTGAAGGTGGCCTGCGCCTCCTGGAGCATGCGGCCCCAGGACGCGTTGGGCGGCGGGGCGCCCAGGCCCAGGTAGGACAGACCGGCCTCGGCGAGGACGGCCAGCCCGAACTGGAGCGCCAGGTTGACCACCAGGGTGGGCCAGATGTTCGGCAGTACGTGGCCGGCGACGGTGCGCGGCCAGGAGGTGCCGGAGGTGCGGGCGGCGGTGATGTAGTCCTGGGTGAGGACCCGCTTGACGAGGATGCGGACCAGCCGGGCGACGACCGCGCTCTGGGCCAGGCCGATGGCCAGCACCGCGGAGCCGAGGGTGGCCGACCGGGCGGCCACCACCAGCATCGCGAGCAGCAGCGTCGGGAAGGCGATGAGGATGTCGAGGAACGCGGAGAGCGTGTCGTCGAGCCAGCCCTGCGCGAACGCGGCGAGCACGCCCAGCGTGACACCGATCAGCGCGGCCACCGCGACCGAGCCGAGGCCCGCGCCGAAGGCGATCCGGGCGCCGGTCATCAGCTGGGTGAACAGGTCGCGGCCCAGCTTGTCGGTGCCGAGCAGGTGCCCCTCCCCCGGTCCGGCGAGCCGGCCGCCGGAGGTGTCGTCGGGGCCGTAGGGCAGCCACAGGAAGGAGACCAGCGCGAGCACCGCGACCAGGCCGGTCAGCACGCAGCCGACGGTCAGGGTGAGCGACGTGCGGCGGGTGGGGCGCTCGGTGCGCGGTTCGGTGCGGACGGGGGCGGTCATCGGGCGCCTCCCGAGAGCCGGCCGCGCAGCCGCGGGTCGACGATCCGCTGGACCAGGTCGGCGAGGAAGCCGATGAGCAGTACCGCGAGGGTGGAGACGAACAGGACGCCCTGGATGACCGGGTAGTCGTGCTGGGCGATGCCGGTGGCCAGCAGGGAGCCGAGGCCGGGCAGCGCGTACACGGACTCCACGACCACCGCGCCAAGCAGGGTGGAGGCCAGTTCGATGCCGAGGATGGAGATGACGGGCACGGAGGCGTTGCGCAGGCCGTGGCGCCACATGGCGGCGGGGAAGGACTCGCCGAGGGCGCGGGCGGTGCGCAGGTAGTCGCTGCCGAGCACGTCGAGGGTGGCGGAGCGGACGTAGCGGATCAGGGAGGCGCTCATCACCAGGGCGATGGTGACGACCGGCAGGACCAGGGAGCGGATCGCGTCGGCCGGGGCGGCCCAGCCGACCTGTGGGAAGCCGCCGGCCGGCAGCCAGCCCGCGTTCAGCGCGAACACCGCGATCAGGATCATGCCGAGCCAGAACACCGGGATCGCGATGCCCAGTTGGGAGACGCCGCTGAGCAGGGCGCCGTACCAGGTGCGGCGCTTGTGGGCGGCGACGAATCCGGCGGGTACGGCGATCAGGACCGCGAGCACGAAGGCGGCCAGGGTGAGCGGCACGGTGACGTTCAGGCGGGCGGTGACCTCGGGGCCGACCGGCAGCGAGCTGACGAAGGACGTGCCGAGGTCGCCGGTGGCGAGCTGCCCGAGCCAGTGGGTGAACTGCTGGGGCAGCGGCCGGTCCGAGCCGATGGAGTGCCGGGCCACGGCGATCTGCTCGTCGCTGGCGCCGACCGCGGTGAGCGCGTTGGCGGGGTCGCCGGGCAGCATCCGCAGCAGCACGAAGAGCACCACGCTCGCCAGGGCCAGCGACACCACCAGGAAGGCGAGCCGGCGCAGCAGGTAGCGGGCCATCAGCCCCTCTAGCCCTTCTTCTTGATGTCGTAGGCGAAGAACTGCGAGTTCAGGCCGTTGAGCGGGTAGCCGGAGAGCTTCTTGTTCGCGACGACGAGCTGCGGATACAGGTACAGCCAGTCACTGGCCGCGTCCTCGGCGGTCTTGCGGTTGACCTTCTTCAGCAGGGCGGTCTGCTCGTCGGTGGTGGCGGCCTCCTCGGCCTGCTTCACCCACTGGGTGACCTGCTTGTCGTCATAACCCCAGTAGAAGTCGGGGTTGCCGTACCAGACCAGGTCGCGGTCGTTGACGTGCTCCTGGAGGGTGGCCGTGAAGTCGTGGTTCTTGTAGACCTTGGTGTACCACTCGTCGGGCGTGATCGTGTTGATCTCGACGGTGATGCCGACCTTGGCGAGTTCGGACTTGATGAACGTCGCGGCGGTGGGGTGCGGGTCGTAGTTGGGGGTGTCGAGGGTGAAGCTGAAGCCCTTGGCGTAACCGGCCTCGGCGAGCAGCTTCTTGGCCTTGGCGACGTCGTACGCGTTGACGTCGGTGAGTTCCTCGTACCAGGGGTCGGTGGGCGGCACCATCGAGCCGATGAGCTTGCCGTAGCCGCCCCAGACGGACTCCAGGAGCTTCTTGTCGTCGATGGCGGCGGAGACGGCCTGGCGCACCTTGACGTCGGTGAACGGCTTGGCCTTGTCGTTGAAGGCGAGCAGCAGTTTGGTGGTCGAGTCGCCGTCGTTGACCGTGTAGTCGCCGTTGCTCTTGAACTGCTCCAGGGCGTCCGGCGACTGCTCGCTGGTGACCACGTCGACGGCGCCCGTCAGCAGCGCGTTGTTCAGCGCGGTGGCGTCCTTGTAGTAGTGGAAGACGACCTGCTGGTTGGCGGCGGCGTCGCCCCAGTAGCCGGCGAACCGATTGAGGCTGAGGGCCGAGCCGCGGGTCCACTTGTCCAGGGTGTAGGGCCCGGTGCCGTCCTCGCTCGTCTTCAGGTCCTTGGCCGCGGAGTTGATGATCCAGACGTAGGACAGGTTGTAGACGAAGGAGATCGACTTCTGCGACAGCGTGACCTTGACGGTCTGCTCGTCGGGGGTGGCGATGTCCTTGACGACTTCCAGGTTGCTCTTGCGGGCCGACTGGGAGTCGTCGGCGAGCACCTTCTCCAGGCTGTACTTGACGTCGGCGCTGGTGAGTTCCTTGCCGCTGTGGAACGTCACGCCGTCGCGCAGGGTGAAGGTGTAGGTGAGGCCGTCGTCGCTGACCTGGTAGTCCCGGGCGAGGAGTTTCTCCACGTCGCCGTCGTCGGTGAGCCGGAACAGGCCCTCGTAGACGTTGCCGTTGAGTGCCTCGGTGACGCCCTGGCCGCCGCCCGCGGTGTTGTCGAGGTTCTGCGGCTCGTAGAGCGAGCCGATGCTGACGGTGGCGTTCTTGTCCCAGGTACCGGCCGCGGTTCCGGAGCCGGTCGAGCCGCCGCAGGCGGTCAGGGCGAGGGCGAGGACGGCCGCGGAGGTGACGGCGTACAGGGAGGTTCTGCGCACGGACATGGGTGGCTGCCTTCGGACTGCGGGAGACGGTGTGGAGAGGGGGCGATCAGTGCTGCGCGGGGAAGCCGTCGCGGAAGACGGGGCGCTTCTCGCCGGCCTCGACGGGCAGGTGGAGGCGGTTCTGCCGCGGCGGCATCGGACAGTTGTACTGATCGGAGAATCCGCAGGGCGGTACGAAGGCCCGGTTGAAGTCGAGGATCACCCGGTGTCCGTCGTCCGTGCGCTCGACGAACAGGAAGCGGCCGGCGCCGTAGGTGGTGTCGCCGTTGGTGGGGTCGCCGTTGGTGGGGTCGCCGAAGACCAGGAGCAGGGTGCCGTCGTCGTCGAAGGCGCTCAGGGTGTAGTCGCGGCCGTCGACGGTGAGGGTGATGTCGCCGGGGACGACCAGGTCGCGGGTGCCGCCGTTGTCCCTGATGTGCTCGAAGGCGACGCGGCGGGCGCCGGGGACCGGGGTGTAGGCGGCCTCCAGGACCCACGCCGGGTCGTAGGGGAAGGCGGCCACGTGGTCGAAGGCGGCGAGCGCGGGCGCGGCGGCGTCCCAGAAGCGCAGGCCGTGCTCGGGCTCGCCGGTGACCGGGTCGGTGCGGCTGAGCGTGGTGACGGTCACGGTGTCGGGCAGGCCGGTGCGGGCCGCCGCCGCGTCGGGGCGTTCGCCGGCGGGCAGCCAGCGGGTCTCCACGAGGGCGAGGTTGCCGGTGGGCGCGGTGAGCGCCGTACGGCGCCCCGCACACCACGCGTTCCACCGCTCCACAGGGTCGGTGGGAGAGGGAACTGCGGCGGGCTGGGACACGGCGTACTCGTCATTCGGCTGGAAGGAGGGCCATCGGCGCGGAGCGTCAATACGTGGCCAAAGCAGCTTCTTTATCAGCCATAAGGTCATCTAATGTCAAACCATCGTTTCACCTGGTGAGACGGCTGTCCGGGGTCGCCGCCCCTCGCCCCGGTCACTCCGCCCCTTCCGGGTCGTCGCGACCGGACGGGGCGGCGGGCGGCACCGGGCGGAAGCAGGCGGTGACCGACTTGCCGTAGGGGCAGGGGCGGGCCTCCCAGCTGTCGGCCACGGCGTCCACCAGCAGCATGCCCCGGCCGCCGGGACGGTCCGGGCTGAACCCGCGCGGCGCGGGCAGGTCCGTGTCGTCGTCGTGCACGGTGATGTGCAGGCACTGACTGTCCCAGGCCATCACGAGCCGGGCGGTGGAGCGGGCGTGGACGTGCGCGTTGGTGACCAGTTCCGAGACGGTCAGCAGTATGTCGTCCACCGTCTGCGGGGCGCTGCGGGTCCAGCCGAGCGTCTCCAGATGCGCCCGCGCCCAGTCGCGGGCCGCCTTCGGGCCGGTGTGCGTCGGCAGCGAGCGCGCCCAGCCCACCGCCCGCACTGATGATTCGTCCATCGTGTTCCCTCCCTGACGGGCCGTCGCAGCGACCGCTGGGCATGCCTTCACACGGGTGGGCCTGTCTCTCGCCCCGGCGGCGTTCGGCCGGCGAGCCGACGCAGCAGCGATTACCCCGTCCGGTGGTCCGCATGCCGTCGCGCGGGGGCCGGGACCATTGAGCGCCGGCCGGGTCGTGCGGCTTACGCCACCGGGGCGGGGCCGGTCCGGAAGCGGTTGCGGTACTCGGTCGGGGTCGTGTCCAGTCGTCGGCGGAACGCCCTGACCAGGGTGTCGACGGTGCCGAGTCCGCAGGTGGCCGCGATGCGTTCGAGCGTGGCGTCGGTGGTTTCGAGCTGGTTGCGGGCCCGCTCGACGCGGACCGACTCGATGTAGGCGTGCGGGGTCATGCCCAGCTCGGCCTTGAAGATCCGGGTGAGCTGGCGGTCGCTGAGGTGGGCGTGTGCGGCGAGCCGCGCGACGGTGAGCGGCTCGGCGACGGCGCCCAGGATGTAGTGGCGCAGTTCCTCGATGCGCCGGGTCGTGGCGACCTGTTCCAGCGGGACGCTGAACTGACTCTGGCCGCCCGGCCGTTTCAGGTACATCACCAGTTGCCGGGCGACCCGCAGCGCGACGGCCTCGCCGAGGTCGTCGGCGACGAGCGCGAGCGACAGGTCCAGGCAGGCGCTGATGCCGGCGCCGGTCCACACGTCGCCGTCGCGGATGAAGATCGGATCGGGGTCCACCTCGACCGCGTCGTGGTCGGCGGCGAGCTGCCGGGCGGTGGACCAGTGGGTGGTGGCCCGCTTTCCGTCGAGCAGCCCGCAGGCCGCCAGCACATGGGCGCCGACACAGACCGAGGTGACTCTCCGGGTGCGCGCGGCCAGTTCCCCGACCCGCTCCACCACGACGGGGTCGACGACCGCGCGCACCCGGCGGTCGCCGCCGGACTCGACCGCGCCGGGCACCACCAGGGTGTCGACACTCCTCGTCCGCAGCTCCTCGAAGGTCGCGTCGGGCAGCACCCGCACGCCGGCGGCGGTGACGACGGGCTCCCTCGTCTCCGCGACGAGGACCACCTGGTAGCCCGCCGCCTCCCGCGTCTCGCGTCGGGCGAGGGCGAAGACCTCCGGCGGTCCGGTGACGTCGAGGAGGTCGACTCCGTCGAAGAGGACGATGACGACGAGTCGTTCGACGGTGTTCACGAGCGCTCCCCCCGGCCGACGACGGCGATGTCGGTTTCTGCATGTTAGACGACATTGCCGACGCGTGCGCCGGGCCATAGCGTCAGGAGTGCGGGACACGGCACCGCCGTCCCGCGCTCCCAACTCCCTTCTGCCCAGGTGGTACTTCATGCCCGGAACGACCCTGCGCCGGCTCAACGGCTTCGACGACACGCCTGCCGAGCTGGCCGCCTCGACCCTGCTCCTGATCGACTGCCAGAACACCTACACGACCGGCGTCCTGGAACTGGACGGCTGGCGGCCCGCCCTCGATGTCGCCGCCCGGCTGCTGGAGCGGGCCCGCCGGGACGGCGCGAAGGTCATCCATGTCGTCAACGACGGCGGCGAGGGGACGCTGTACGACATCCGCGCCGACATCGGCCGGATCCACCCGAGCGTCGCACCGGCCGACGACGAAGCCGTGGTCGTCAAGCGGGTCCCCGACGCCTTCCGCGGCACCGACCTGGGCCGCCTGGTCGACGAGGCGGGCCACAACGATCTGGTCGTCGCCGGTTTCATGACCCACATGTGCGTGGCGTACTCCGCCCAGGGCGCCTTCCTGCGCGGCAACCGGCCCACCGTCGTGGCCGACGCCTGCGCCACCCGACCGCTGTCGGCACACGGCACGGAACTAAACGCCCGCCAGGTCCACCTCGGCGCCCTCGCCGCCGTCGCCGACCTGTACGGGGCCGTCGTACCGTCCGCCGCGCTGCTGTGACGGACGGCGGGGCGCGTCGGCAGCGTGCCTGACGCCCGACCCGGCCGTCACGGTCTCGGCGGCGCCACCCCGGCGCGGTGCGCCAGGCCGTTCAGAATGAGGGCGAGGCCCGCCTCGAACGCCGACTCGTGGTCGATCACCGGCACCTCGGCGGGCAGCTCCGCGCGGTCGGCCGCGGCGGCTTCCGCCTGCTCCTCCAGCACGCTGCCGACCGTGTAGCGCCCGGCCGCCAGCATCGCCATCCGCGCGTCCCGCTCGGGCACGCCGGCGGCGACGAGGAAGTCCATCTTGCGGCGCAGCCGGTCGAGGTCACCGGTGGGGGTGCTGCCGGCGTGCAGCCGTGCCCCGTCCCGGCGCATCAGCAGGGTGCGCCGGAAGCTGCGCGTGTTCGCCAGGAACCACTCGCGCCAGTCGTCGCCGGGCGCCGGCAGCGGCGCGGTCGCATGCGGCGCCATCGCCGCCTCCGCCATCGCCGCGACGAGGTCCTTCTTGGTGCGGAAGTACCAGTACAGCGACGGCTGTTCGACGCCCAGTCGCTTCGCCAGCCGCCTCGTGCTGACGGCGTCCAGGCCGACCTCGTCGAGCAGGGCCAGTGCCTCGGCGACGACGGTCTCACGGTTCATCTTGGTCACGTTGACAATCTATCGCCGATAGATGACTCTGGAAAGAAATCATTCACCGATAGATTTTGGGGAATGGCCATGACAACACGGACAGGTGCGCGGTCGCTGCGGATCCTTGTCGCCGGTGGCGGGATCGCGGGGCAGGCGCTGGCCTTCTGGCTCACCCGGGGCGGCCACCGGGTGACCGTCGTCGAGCGCTTCCCGGCGCTGCGGGCCACCGGGGCCCAGGTCGACCTGCGCGGACAGGGCATCGAGGCGGTCCGGCGGATGGGCCTGCTCGACGCCGTCCGCGACAAGCTGGTGGACGAGGCGGGCGTCGCTTTCGTCGACGCCCGCGGCAGGGCCAGGGCGACGATCATGGCCAACACCTCCGGGCAGGGCCGGCAGACCCTCACCTCCGAGTACGAGATCATGCGCGGCGACCTGGTGCGCATCCTCAACGACGCGACGAAGGACGACACCGAGTACGTCTTCGGCACGAGCGTCGACGGCTTCGAGCAGGACGGACACCGGGTGGTCGCCCACTTCTCCGACGGATCCGCCGGCGAGTTCGACCTCCTGGTCGGCGCGGACGGACAGGGGTCACGCATCCGGCGGGCGCTGCTTCCGGCGGACTTCGACCCGTACTGGCGGGTCGGCATCCACACGGCCTACTGGTTCGTCCCGCGCATCGCCTCCGACAGCAGCATCCGGGACACGTACATGGCCCCGGGCGGCCGCCAGATCATGCGCCGCAGCCACAACCCGACCGAGACCCAGGTGTACTTCGTGCTGCGGGAGGACTCCGAAGAGGCCACCGCCATCCACCGCGCGCCCGTCGAGCGCCGCCGGGAGTTCTGGGCCGGACGGTTCCGCGACGCGGGCTGGCAGACCGGGCGCTTCATCGAGGGGATGGCGGCGAGCCCCTTCTTCCACTCCCAGGAGGTCGTCCAGGTGCGCACCGGCACCTGGTCCGAGGGCCGGGTGGTGCTGGCCGGCGACGCCGCGCACTGCGCCTCCCCCTACAGCGGCATGGGCGTCTCCGGCGGTCTGGTCGGCGCGCACGTCCTGGCCGGTGAGATCAACCGGCACCCGGACGACCTGCCGACCGCGCTGGCGAACTACGACACCGTGCTGCGGCCCTTCGTCGACGAGATCCAGGGCGGAGTCAATCCGCGTCTGCTGCGCCTGGCCCTGCCGCAGACCCAGCGCGCGATCGACGCCTTCCGGGCCGCCACCTCCCTCGCCTGTTTCCTGCACCTCCCCGACCTCGCAGCGCGCTGGGCCAAGGAGGACCGCGGCGGCGGCTGGCAGCTGCCCGAGGACCCGGCGCCGGCCGGCGGCGCGCGCGGACACCGCGGCCACCCGAGGTCCGTACGTGAGGATTCTCCGGTTCTGGTCCTTTCGTTGGTCATGAACCGGTTCTGTTCCGGTGCGGACGGCGTTCCCCGTCCTGCCGGGTTTCACCCGGCCGACCGCGCCGGGGCGCGGTAGACATGTCCCGTACCCCCTCGTCGCTCTCGGCGACCCGGCGCAGGACAGGCGGCCATGGCAGCGAAACGTACGGCGATGAGCACGGTCCTCGCGAGCGCGGTACTCCTCTGCGTGGCGGTGGGCACCGCAGCCCCGGACGTCCCGCGCGGGCCGGGGCCGGCCGGCGCGGGCGTCACGGCGCGCACCGACACCGGCCTCGTCCGGGGCGTGCGGACGGGGGCCCACACCCACTACCGGGGCATCCCGTACGCGGGACCGCCCGAAGGCGCCCACCGGTGGGCCGCGCCGCGCCCGGTACGGCCCTGGAAGGGGGTACGGGGCGCCACGAAGCCCGGCCCGCTCTGTGCCCAGGTCGCCTCCTCCTACGCGGACGCGCCGAGCCTGGAGGAGGACTGTCTGGTCCTCGACGTCACCGCACGCGCGCGGCCGGCCGCGAGACGGCCCGCCCCCGTCCTGGTGTGGATCCACGGCGACGGCACCGTGGGCGGCGGCAGCTTCTTCGACGCCCGGCGCCTCGCCGACCGCGGTCTGGTCGTCGTCACGGTCAACTACCGCCTCGGTGTGTTCGGCGGCTTCGGGTATCCGGGACTCAAGGGGTCGGGGACGTTCGCCCTGCTGGACCAGCAGGCGGCGCTGAAGTGGGTGCGGCGCAACGCCGGCGCGTTCGGCGGCGACCCCGGCAACGTCACCGTGGCCGGCTCCTCGTTCGGCGCGGCCGCCATCAGCGGGCACCTCACCTCGCCCGGCGCCCGGGGGCTGTTCCACCGGGCCGTGCTGGCCAGCGGCGAGGGCATGATGGACATGCCCGCCGGGGCGATGGGCGAGGGGGTACCGGCCTACCCGTACTACATCTGGCGCTCGGCGCGGGAAGTACGCGCCGCCGGCGTCGAGCTGACCTCCTCCCTCGGCTGCGCCGGGCCCGACCCGCGGCGGGCGCTGCGGTGTCTGCGCGCGCTGCCGGTGCGCGAGCTGCTGGCGGTGCCGCACATCATGAACGCCTTCCAGGCGTTCGCCCACGGCACCGAGGTGCTGCCGGAACTGCCGGAGAAGGCGCTGCGGGCGGGCCGGTTCGCCCGGGTTCCGGTGCTGACCGGGGCCACCCGGGACGAGCACCGCCTGTTCGTCGGGGCGGCGCACGACGCGGTCGGTTCCCCGTTCACCGCCGCCCAGTACGAACGGGCGCTGGCCACGGCCTTCGGCCGCCGGGCGGCCGCGGTGCGCGCACGCTACCCGGTGACGGACTTCCCCTCCCCCGCCCTGGCCTGGGCCACCGTGGTGACCGACCGGATGTGGGCCCGGGGCACCTACGCGCAGGCCGTCGCGTTCGGACGGCACGCACCCACGTACGCCTACGAGTTCGCCGACCGGGACGCCCCCATGTACCTCCCCTTCCCCGGCGACTTCGACTTCGGCGCCTATCACGCGGCCGACACCCCGTACGTCTTCGAGGACGCCGCCGCCCAGCGGCACTTCACCCCGGCCCAGCTCCGGCTGGCCGACACCATGACCGGCCACTGGGCGCACTTCGCCCGCACCGGCACCCCGAACCGGCCGGGGCTCCCCCGGTGGCCCCGGTTCGATCCGGACCGGGCCGTGCCGCACACCCAGTCCCTGGCGCCGGACGCCGTCGGACCGGTCGACTACGCCCGGGAGCACCAGCTCGACTTCTGGCACCGGCTCGCGCGACCGGACGCCGTCCCGCAACCGCGGCCCACCGAGGGCAAGGAGCCGGTCTCATGACCGCCGTGCCCTCTCCCCCGACCCCGTCGGTCAAAGTCACCCACGACTGGGGAGTGCTCAGGGAAACCGTCGTGGGCCGCGTCATCGACTTCACCGTCCCCGCCGGGCTGGCCGCCGGTGTGCCGCAATCGCTGCGGTTCCTTCCCGAGCGGACGAAGGAGAACCTGCCCCGGTGGGCGGGGAGGCCCTGGTCGCAGGCCGACCCGGAGGGCTACGGGCGGTGTGTCGAGCAGGTCGAGGGCCTGGTCCGCTTCCTCACGGCGCGCGGCATTCGGGTGCACCGCCCCCGCGCGCTCGGCGAGAGCGAGCTGAGCGTGTACGGCGGCGACGGGTTCGGCTCGCAGACCTTTGTCCGCGACCCCATGATCGTCGTCGGGGACCGGGTGATCGAGGCGGCGCTGCGGCTGCCGCCCCGGTTCAAGGAGCGCTTCGGGCTGCGTCCGGTCTTCGAAGAGGCCGAAGCACGCGGCGCGCGCTGCTCGGTCATGCCGCCCCCGGCTCCCGTACCGGTGCCTCAGCCGCGTACGGCCCGGGGGCCCTTCCTGGAGGGAGGCGACGTGCTGCCGATGGGACGGGACATCCTGGTCGGCACCGGCCGGGGCGGGGCGGCGTCCGACACGGCGGGGGTCCGGTGGCTGGAACGGCTGCTCGGCGACGAGTACCGGGTCCACCAGGTGCCCCTGTCGGAACACGTGATCCACCTGGACGACGGTCTCAGCACCGTCCGCGAGGGCCTCGCCGTGGTCTGCCGGGAACAGTTCACCCACGGGCTGCCCGGGCCGGTCGCCGACTGGGAGCTGATCGACGTCGGCCTCCGGGACGCCGTCGACCTCCTGGCGGGCAACAGCATGGTGCTGGCCCCCGGCGAGGTGGTCGTCGACGAGCGCCTGACGGGACTGGCCGAGGCGCTCACCGCGCGCGACGTGACGGTGCACACCCTGCCCTACGACGCGGTGACCCCCTTCGCGGGCGGCTTCCGCTGCTCCCACCACCCCTTGGTACGGGAGCTCGGGAGCTGACCACGCGGGGGGACGGCCGCCGGCCTCACTGGAAGTCGACGGGCTCCGTACGCTTTGGGAACCGGCCGAACCCCCGGGCCGGGACCACGGTCGTGCCGCGGGCCGCGGCGCGGGCGGGGCCGTCGGGGAGGGTGAAGGCGAAGACCGCGGTGACCGCCGCCAGCGCGGCCAGCACCAGGTACGCCTGCTGGTAGGCGGTGACCGGCGGGTCCGCCACGGCGGCCGGCGCGGTGCCCAGCACCAGGGCGGTGGTCACCACGGCCGGGGCGAGGGCGCCGCCGGTCTGCCGTACGACGGTGTTCAGCGTGGTCGCCTGCGACAGGTCCCGCCGGTCGATCGTGGCGAGGGAGGCCACCGTCGTCGGGATGAAGAAGCAGCCCATGGACAGGCCGAGCAGGAACATGTAGAGGCGGAACGTCCACAGTCCGGTGTCCGCGTCGCAGCCGGCGAACAGCAGCAGCACGACACAGACGCCGGTCATGCCGCAGCCGACGATGACCCGGGGACCGATCCGGGCGTACAGCACACCGACGACCTGCACGGTCAGCAGCACGCCGAACGCCTCCGGGAAGGTGGCCAGGCCGGACTCCGAGGCGCTGCGGCCCTGGGCCTGTTGCAGGAAGAGCGGCCCCAGGTACATGGCACCGAGGACGGGCACCAGTCCGACCAGGTTGAGCAGGTTGGTGTCGCGGAAGAGCCGGTCGGCGAACAGCCGTATCCGCAACAGCGGTTCGGACACGCGGAGTTCGTGGCGGACGGCGGCGGCCAGCAGGACCGCGCCGGCCACCAGGGAGACGACCACGGTGGCCGACGACCAGCCCCGGCCCGGGCCTTCGCAGACACCGAGCATCACCGCGCCCAGGCCCGCCGCGCTCAGCAGCAGGCCGGGCAGGTCGAAGCGGCCCGGCCGGCCGCCCTCGTGCCGGGCCAGGAAGAGCGCGCCGAACAGCACGGCCGGCAGCCCCACCGGCACGTTGACGTAGAACACCCAGCGCCAGGACAGGTGGTCGACCAGCAGTCCGCCCAGGATCGGGGCGACGGCCGGGGCGATCTGCTGCGGGATGATCGTGTACCTGGAGACGCGCACCTGCTCGGAGGCGGTGAAGGTGCTGAACAGCAGTGCCGCCGAGGCGGGCAGCAGCAGCCCGGCGGACAGGCCCTGGACGGCGCGGTAGGCGACGAGTTGGCCGAGGTCGGCGGCGGCGCCGCAGAGGGTCGACGAGACGAGGAACCCGAGCAGCGCGGTCACCAGTACCCGTTTGCCGCCGAACCGCTCGACCAGCCACGCCGAGGCGGGTATCGCCATCGCCAGGCAGACCGGGTAGACCACGACGACCCCGTCCAGGGCCGCCGTCGTCAGGTCGAACTGCCGGGCGATCGAGGGCAGTGCCACGGTGGTGATCGCGCCGTCGACGATCGCGATGAAGGTCACGCAGACACAGACGACGGGGACGACGAGGCGCTGACGCATGTGCTGAGCATACACACTATGTGTCTGCTCAGTACCATGGTTCCACGGTGGCGCAACCACATCAGGGACAACGGGACGGCGACGGACATGGCGGCGGTACAGGGCAGCAGCGACATCCTGATCGACGAGCTGTACGAGACGACGTACCGCTTGCGGGACTTCGTGGAGACCCGGCTGCGGGAGAAGGGGGCGTCGGTGGCCCGGCTGCGCGCGCTGCGCATGCTGGCCCGCGCGCAGGAGCCGCTGCGGATGCGGGACCTGAGCGACCTGGCGGGCATCGCGCCGCGCACCGCGACCAGCATCGTGGACAGCCTGGAGCGGGACGGGCTGGTGGAGCGGATCCGCCACCCCCGCGACCGGCGGGCCTTCCTGCTCCGCCTCACCACCGAGGGGGTGCGCTGTCACGGCGAGGCGGAGGAGATCGACCGGCTGGCGCTCGCCGAGGCGACGGCCGCCCTGGACGCCGGTGAGCGCGAGCGGTTGCGCGTCCTGCTCGCCCGGATCAGGGAACACACGGTCTGACGGCGGCCGGGGCCGGCCCGGTCACGAGGCCGGCGGCCGCTCGCCGGCCGGCTCCGTGGTCCCGGCGGCCTCCTCGCCCCCGGCGGCCCGCGCGGGATGGCGGGCCCGGCGTACGGCGACCAGCGCGGCGAGCACCGCCCCGGTCGCCAGGACCAGCAGACCGCGCAGCCACACCTCGGCCTCGACCTGCGTGGCGAGCAGCACGCAGGAGGCGGCGCCCAGGACCGGGAGCACGGTCGGAGCCCGGAAGTGGCCGGCGTCCCCGGGGTCGCGGCGCAGCACGAGCACGGCGATGTTGACCATGAGGAAGACGACGAGGAGCAGCAGCACCAGGGTGGACGCCAGAGTGGCGACACTGCCGGTGAGGGCCAGCAGCATCGACAGCGCGGTGGTGACCGCGATCGCCGCCCACGGTGTACGGCGGCCCGGCAGCACCCTGGCCAGGACGCCGGGCAGCAGTCCGTCGCGGGCCATGCCGTAGGCGAGGCGGGAGGACATGATGCCGGTGAGCAGCGCGCCGTTGGCCACCGCGACCAGCGCGATCGCGCTGAAGAGGCGGGGCGGTACGCCGCCGGCCTCCTTGACCACCTCCAGCAGCGGGCCGCTCGACCCGGCCAGCCGGGCGGTGGGCACGGCGGCCGACGCGGCGAGGCCCACCAGTACGTACACGGCCCCGGCGGTCGCCAGCGCGCCGAACAGGGCGCGCGGGTAGGAGCGGCGCGGGTCCCGGGTCTCCTCGGCGACGTTCACCGAGGTCTCGAAGCCGACGAAGGAGTAGTAGGCCAGTACGGAGCCGCTGAGCAGCGCCGCGGCGGCCCCCTTCTCGGGGGTGCCGAGCCGGCCCAGCCGCCCCAGATCGCCGTCGCCGCGCAGCAGCAGCCAGCCGCCCAGCACGACGATGACGAGCAGACCGCCGACCTCGATCACCGTGGCGACGACGTTGGCCCGGGTCGACTCCTTGACGCCCCGCGCGTTGACCAGGGCGAGCAGGGCGAGGAAGAGCACCGCGACGAGGCCCACGGGGAGGGTCACGAAGGCGGACAGGTAGTCGCCGCCGAAGCCCCGGGCCAGCGCGGCCACGGAGACGATGCCGGCGGCGAGCATGCAGAAACCGGTGACGAACCCGGCGAAGGGCCCGAAGGCGCGGGTGGTGTAGTGGGCGGCGCCGCCCGCGCGGGGGTACTTCGTGGCCAGCTCCGCGTAGGAGGCCGCGGTCAGCAGGGCCAGCAGCAGGGCGACGGCCAGCGGCGCCCACACCGCTCCCCCGGCGTCGGCGGCCACTTGGCCCACCAGGACGTAGACGCCCGCGCCGAGGACGTCGCCGAGGATGAAGAAGTAGAGCAGCGGGGTGGTCAGGGCGCGCTTGAGCGCCGGGCCCTCGGGGTCCGCGGACGGGGGTTTCGCGACTCTTGCCATGCCCGGACAGGTCCCCCGCGCGCCGCGCGTCACGCCTCGGCGTTCGCGTCGGTTCCGGCGCCCGGCCGCCCCGCGCCGCCCGGCCGGGGGCGGCTGCGCGGCGGGGTCAGCGCGGCCGTCGTTGTACGACGTCGGCGAGCACCGTGGTCACCAGCTTGTGGACGGTCGCCGCGGTCGGTGGGGCAGGGTCGTCGCGGTCGGCGAACAGGAGGTGGCCGCCCCCGACCAGGGAGAGGGTGAGTGAGTCGATGTCGGCGTCGGCCGCGATGCGGCCCAGGCCGCGTTCGTCGGCCAGGTAGGCGGCGACCGCGGTGGAGACCTGGGCGAGGATCGCGATGCCGCCCCCGGGCCCGGCCCGCCGCAGCCGCGCGCGCAGCTCGTCCCGGAAGGTGATGAGCGGGATGATCGCCACGGGGACCGGTCCGAACAGGGTGGTCAGCGCGGCCGTGAGGTTGTCGGCCACGGTGTTGGTGCCGGCGGTCTCGCGCAGCGCGTGCGTCTGCGCCTCCAACCGGCCGGCCCGGTCGAGCACGAGGTCGGCAAGGAAGGCGTCGAAGTCGTTGAAGTAGCGGTGCAGGACGCCCTTGGCGCAGCCCGCCTCGTCGGTGACGGCGCGGCTGGTCAGCCCGTTCGGGCCGGCACGCAGCAGCACGCGTTCCGCGGCGTCGAACAGTTGCTGCCGCGCGTCGCGAAGATGTACCCCGGTCGGCACTTACCGATCCTCTCGTGGGCCGAGTCACTGGAATCCACTGGCTTATGGGCGCTCGCCCACTAGAGTGAACGCATGCCCACTCTATCGCGAGAGCAGTTTGAGCAGCCCGAGCAACCCCAGCAGCCCGAGCGGCCGGAACCGGCGCAGCCCCATCAGGCCCGGCTGACGGCCGAGTCGTTCGGCGCGGACGCGCGCCGCTACGACCAGGCCCGCCCCGGCTACCCCGCCGATCTGGTGGCCCGGGTCGTCGCCGGGAGTCCGGGGCCCGACGTCCTCGACGTCGGCTGCGGCACCGGGATCGCGGCCCGCCAGTTCCAGGCCGCCGGGTGCGCCGTCCTCGGGGTCGAGCCGGACCCGCGGATGGCCGGCTTCGCGCGGGCCCGTGGTCTGCGGGTCGAGGAGGCGCCCTTCGAAACCTGGGAGCCGGCCGGCCGGACGTTCGACGCGGTGATCGCCGCCCAGTCGTGGCATTGGGTGGATCCGGCCGCCGGCGCGCCGAAGGCGGCCCAGGTGCTGCGTCCGAACGGCCGCCTGGCGGTCTTCGGGCACGTATTCGAACCGCCGGCCGAGGTGGCCGAGCCGTTCGCCGCCGCCTGTCGGCGGGCCGCGCCCGACTCCCCGTTCAGCGCTCAGCCGGCCCGGCGTCCCGTGGAGCTGTATGAAGCGGGGTACGCGAAGATCGCCGACCGGCTCCGCGCGACCGGGCGGTTCGACGAGCCGGAGCGGTGGCGCTTCGACTGGGAGCGGTCCTACACCCGCGACCAGTGGCTGGACCTGCTCCCCACCACCGGCGGCCTCACCCGGCTCGCCCCGGGTCCGCTGGCCGAGATACTGGACGCGGTCGGCCGGGCCGTCGACGCGCTGGGCGGCCGCTTCACGATGCGCTACACGACTCTGGCGACGACCGCCGTGCTGAAGTGACCGGCCGGCGTTGTGGCGCGGGCGGCCCGCGGAGGGCCTGCCTGCCGCACGCTCCCTGGGCGGTCCCGGAGTCCGGGCTCCTCACTCAGCCGCCGCGCCGTACCCGGGCCGCCCGGCGGGCCTCCGCGAGCTTCTGGGCCTCGCTGCTCTTGCGGGACGGCCGGCCCCCGGAGCCGCTCTTGGCGTCCTTGGTGCTGCCCAGGCCACGGAACGGGGCGTTGTGGTTCTTGGGGCGCGCCGCGGCGGGCCCGCCGTCCAGAGGCGCCCCCGAAGGTGCCCTGGCGCCGGTGATCCGGCTCAACTCCGCCTCGCCGGACCGCACTTTGACGACCTTGGCGGCGACACCGGCGTCCGCCATCACCTGGCTCGTCTCGCGGCGCTGTCCCGACAGGACCAGTGTCACCACGGTGCCGGAGCGGCCGGCCCGGGCGGTCCGGCCGGCGCGGTGCAGATAGTCCTTGGGGTCGGTGGCCGGGTCGACGTTGACCACCAGGTCGAGGTCGTCGACGTGCAGGCCACGCGCGGCGACGTTCGTCGCGACCAGGGCGGTGACCTGCCCGGTCTTGAACTGGGCCAGGGTCCGGGTGCGCTGCGGCTGGGACTTGCCGCTGTGCAGGGCGGCGGCGGCCACCCCGCTGGCCCGCAGGTGCCGGGTCAGCTGGTCGACACCGTGCTTGGTGTCCAGGAACAGCAGGACGCGGCCGTCCCGGGCGGCGATCTCCGTGGTCACGGCGTACCGGTCGGGGCCGTGCACGACGAAGACGTGGTGCGCGATTTCGGTGACCGCGTTGGCCGCGGGGTCCACGGAGTGCACGGCGGGCTCGCGCAGGTAGTCCCGCACCAGCTGGTCGACATCGCGGTCGAGGGTCGCGGAGAACAGCATGCGCTGTCCGTCGGGACGCACCTGGTCCAGCGCTTCGGTGACCTGCGGCAGGAAGCCCATGTCGCACATCTGGTCGGCCTCGTCCAGGACCGTGATCCGCACCTGTCCCAGCCGGCACGCCTTGCGGTCGACGAGGTCGTGCAGCCGGCCGGGGGTGGCGACGACGATCTCGGCGCCGTCCCGGAGCGCGGCGGTCTGCCGGCCGACGGACACCCCGCCCACCACGGTCGCGAGCCGCAGCCGCAGCGCCTCGGCGTACGGGGTGAGCGCCTCGCCGACCTGCTGCGCCAGCTCCCTGGTGGGCACCAGGACGAGCGCCAGCGGCTCCTTGGGCCGGGCCCGCCGCCCGGCCGTCCGGGCGAGCACTGCCAGGCCGAAGGCGAGCGTCTTGCCGGATCCGGTGCGGCCCCGGCCCAGCACGTCCCGGCCGGCCAGCGCGTGCGGCAGTGCCGCCGCCTGGATCGGGAAGGGCACCGTCACACCGTGCTCGTCGAGCACCCGCAGGATCTCGGCCGGCAGCCCCAGCTCCGCGAAGGACGCCGCCGGGGACAGCACCTCGGGGGCGCCCGGCACCCCGTCCGGCTGCCGGGCATCGGCACGTGCTGATTCGCTCACAGAGAGCCTTCCTCCGAAGGGACCGTACCGAGGAAGGCGCGGCGGGGACGCGGCCACCGGCCGGGGACCGCGAACCGGCACCGGCACAGCGACGCTGCAAACGCCCCACGCTAGCACGGGGCACACCGCACGGGCCGCCCACGGCCCTGCCGCACCGCGTGCTCCCGCGATGTCGCAGGTCAGGCGCGAACGACCCGGACGACGGCGAGAGCTCGAAAAAAAGTCGGCCGCCGATGTCGAGAATCCGTCGTCCGCTGCGTCCCAGAGGTGCGAGCGGCCACAATGGGCCGCACCCGTACCGAGGAGAGCCACGATGGCCAAGTATCTGCTGCTGAAGCACTACCGCGGCGCCCCGGCGGCGGTCAACGACGTGCCGATGGACCAGTGGACGCCGGAGGAGATCTCGGCGCACATGCGGTACATGCACGACTTCGCGGCCAAGCTGGAGCAGAGCGGCGAGTTCGTCGACGGCCAGGCGCTCGCCCCCGAGGGGGCCTGGGTGCGCTACGACGGCGAGGGGCGCCCGCCGGTCACCGACGGGCCGTTCGCCGAGACCAAGGACCTCATCGCCGGCTGGATGATCATCGACGTCGACGGCTACGAGCGGGCCGTCGAACTGGCCGGCGAACTGTCGGCCGCGCCGGGCGCCGGCGGCCGGCCGATCCACGAGTGGCTGGAGGTGCGCCCGTTCCTGACCGCGCCGCCCACCGTCACGGACTGACCGCTCAGGTGACCGAGCTGACCGAGGCCCTGCTGCGGAGCCTCACGCCGGGCGTGCTCGGGGTCCTCGTCCGCCGCGGAGCCGACTTCGCGGCGGCCGAGGACGCCGTGCAGGACGCGCTGGTCGAGGCGGTGCGGGTGTGGCCGGCCGATCCGCCGCGGGACGCCAAGGGCTGGCTGGTGACGGTGGCCTGGCGCAAGTTCCTCGACGCGACCCGGTCGGAGGCGGCCCGCCGCCGGCGTGAGGACCGCGTCGAGGAGGAGCCGGCCCCCGGCCCGGCCCCCGCGGTGGACGACACGCTCCAGCTCTACTTCCTGTGCGCGCACCCGTCGTTGACGCCGTCGTCGGCCGTCGCGCTCACCCTGCGCGCGGTCGGCGGGCTGACCACCCGGCAGATCGCCCAGGCGTATCTGGTGCCGGAGGCGACGATGGCGCAGCGGATCAGCCGGGCCAAGCGGACCGTCTCCGGTGTGCGGTTCGACCAGCCCGGGGACGTCGGCACGGTGCTGCGGGTCCTCTACCTCGTCTTCAACGAGGGCTACTCCGGCGACGTCGACCTCGCCGCCGAGGCCATCCGGCTCACCCGGCAGCTCGCGGCCCGCATCGCCCACCCCGAGGTCGCCGGGCTGCTCGCCCTGATGCTGCTGCACCACGCCCGGCGGGCCTCCCGGACCGCGTCCGACGGGGGCCTGGTGCCGCTCGCCGAGCAGGACCGCGGCCGGTGGGACACGGCGCTGATCGCCGAGGGCGTGCGCATCCTTCAGGCGGCCCTCGCCCGCGACCGGCTGGGCGAGTTCCAGGCCCAGGCCGCCATCGCCGCCCTGCACGCCGACGCGCCCGCCGCCGAGGAGACCGACTGGCCGCAGATCGTCGAGTGGTACGACGAGCTGACCCGGCTGACCGACAGCCCGGTCGTCCGGCTCAACCGCGCGGTCGCGGTCGGGGAGGCCGACGGGCCGCGGGCCGGTCTGGCGGCGCTCGCGGAACTCGACGCCGCGCTGCCCCGCCGCACGGCGGTCGCGGCGTACCTGCACGAGCGCGACGGGGACCTGGTGACCGCGGCCCGGCTGTACGCCGAGGCGGCCCACCAGGCCCCCGGCCTCGCCGAGCGCGACCACCTGACCCGGCAGGCCGCCCGGCTCAACACCCGCCGCGGCGAGCGACCGACGCCGCCGGGAGCCGCGACGTCCTGACGCCGCGCGGGTGGCCCGTATCACGGGGGTGGCCGCATCAACGGTGTCGGGGACGAGCGTGTCACTCCCGGAGGACGGCCGCCGTGCCGTCCGCCCTCGGGTCGCTGGCCGCGTCGGTCCGGGTGCCGCGCAGGCGGGCCGTCTGAACGTGGCCCGCCTCGTCGTGCGGACCGGCCGCCCGCGCCACCGCCAGGCCCAGGCGGCCGGCGACGGTGGTCAGCCGGCCGGCGTCCGGGGTGCCGGGTTCCAGGACGAGGGTGGGACGCGGGCGGCCCAGGTCCCGGGAGCCGATGATCCAGCGGGGGCGGGCCAGCAGGGCCCCCGGGTCGGGGGTGTCGAGGATGTCGTCGGCCACCTGGGACAGGATCCACGCCTGGGCCCGGCCGCCCTGGCAGCCCAGCGCCACCACCC
Source organism: Streptomyces sp. JW3 (assembly GCF_052216785.1). NCBI lineage: Bacteria > Bacillati > Actinomycetota > Actinomycetes > Kitasatosporales > Streptomycetaceae > Streptomyces > Streptomyces sp. JW3. The sequence goes on from NZ_JBQOUX010000020.1 coordinate 85,860, forward strand.
GGTCCGGCGCGGTGGCCAGCGCCGGGCACAAAGTGTGCGGGGGCCGCGCGCCGGGGCGCAGTGTTCCGGGGTGCGCCGGGTCCAGGCTGAACGCCGAGCCGCGGTTGTGCAGCACCACGCCGGTGGCCGGGTCGGCGATGCCGGAGCCGAAGCTCTGGAACACGCTCTGGATCAGGCTGACCGCGTTGCCGGCGTCGTCCACGGCGGTGACGGCGACCGTGTCCCCGGCCGGGCGGGGGCCGACCGGCAGGGCGGCGAGGTCGCGCGGCGCGCGCAGCAGCAGGCCGTCGGTGTCCACGGGGCCGGTGCGGGGGTCGCCGAGCAGCGCGTCCCGGCTCAGCTCCGCCTGCCGGGCGGCGGTCAGCGGGTCGCCGCGGTGTCCGAGTACGGCGAGCAGGGCCGCGCCCTGGGTGGGGGGCGGGGCCGCCCACCAGGTGGCGCCGTCCCGGGTCAGGGACAGGGGGGCGGTGTTCTGTGCCCGGTGGGCCGCGAAGTCGGCCGCGTCGAGCAGGCTGCCGCGCTCGCGCAGCGCCGTCACGAGCCGCCGGGCGGTCGGGCCGGTGTAGAAGTGCCGCCAGTCGTCGGCGAGTTCCGCCAGGGTCGCGGCGAGCGCCGGCTGGCGCAGCGGCGCACCGGCGGGCAGCGGGTCGCCCGCCTTGTCCAGCAGCAGCGCGGACAGGCCCGGGTCGGCCCGTACGACGTCGAGGCGGGCGCGGATCGCCCGGGCCAGGCCCGTGCTGACGGCGACGCCGGCCGCGGCCAGGTCGCGGGCCGGGGCGAGGGCGCGGGCGAGCGGCAGCCGGGCGCCGAGCCGGGCGAGTTCCGCCCAGCCGGCGACGGCTCCGGGGACGGTGACCGTGTGCGGTCCGCCGGCCGGCATCCGGTCGGCGGCCGCCCGCAGCCGCGCCGGGTCGGTGGCCGCGGCGGCGGCTCCCGCCGACAGCACGGTCCGCACGGTGCCGCGGGTGCCGTCGCGGACCAGGGCGACCAGGTCGCCGCCGAGCGAGCACTGGTGGGGGTAGGCCACCGTGAGCGCCGCGGCGGCGGCGAGCGCGGCGTCGATCACGCCGCCGCCCTCGGCGGTCACCCGGCGGGCCGCGTCGATCCCGGCGGGATGGGGTGCGGCGATCGCGATCGTGGCCATGGTCAGTCCCGGGTGGTGAGGATGGCGCGGGCGAACGAGCCGTCGGCGCCGACCAGTTTGGCGGGCAGGCAGGTCAGGTCGTACTCGCCGGCCGGTACCTGGTCGAGGTCGGCGTTCTCCAGGATCAGCACACCGGCGCCGAGGAGAGCGTGGTGGACGTCCCAGGTGTCGGTGCGGTGGTGGCTCTCGATGGTGAGGTAGTCGATGCCGATGAGTTCGACGTCGTGCGCGATCAGCCAGTCGGCCGCCGCCGGGGACAGGCCCACCCACCGCGGGGCGCGCTCGGTCTCCCTGAGCGGGCCGGCGGAGTTGGAGGTCTTGAGCAGGACCCGCCGGTGTCCGGCGGCGCCGCCCGCCTGGAGGTGGTGCGGTTCCACATCGCCCTCCACGCCGGTGAGGTCGATGACCAGGGCGGGGCCGACCAGGGAGTGCAGGGACACCTCGTCGATGGGGGTGGCGCCGTCGCGGAAGTGCGCGGGGGCGTCGACGTGGGTGCCGGTGTGGGCGCCGAGCCGCCAGCGGGTGACGTTGGAGGCGTCTCCCGCGGCGAGCGACTCGACGGTCTCCACCTCGGGTTTGCGGCCCCAGTGCAGCATCTGCGGGTGGATGGGCAGGGTGATGTCGTAGATCTTCACGCGGGTGCTCCGGGGCGGTGGGTCGGGTCGGGCCAGGGTTCGCGGACCGCGGCGGACACGGCGCGGGCGGTGGTGAGCAGGCAGCGGTCGAACTCCCGGCCGCCGTGCCCGGCGTCGGCGTCGGTGACGTCGCGGCCCCACACGCCGGTCTCGCTGACCTGGTCCATCCGGTAGTCCCAGAAGGAGTCCACGTCGATGTGCGAGGTGGCCTGGTCCATGCGGACCAGTTCGGGGTGGAGGTGGAGCATGACCGAGGTCTCGAAGAAGTTGGCGTGCATCAGCGCCCGGCCGTAGCGGACGTGCCCGTCGACCTCGGGGCCGGGGTACATCGTCACGTAGCCGAGAGCCCGTACCCGGGCGTCGCGGTGGCGCACCCGGAGTTTCTCGGCGGACACGTCGAGCGCGCCGTTGTTCCAGATGTGCCCGTTGAGCAGGATGAACTGCCGTACGCCGGAGGCGTGCAGGGAGTCGATGACGTCCTCGACGACGGCGATCATCGTCTCCGGGCGCAGCGCCACCGTGCCGCCGAAGTCGCCGTGCGAGGCGGACACCCCGAAGCTGAGCGGCGGCAGGACCGGTACGCCGGTCAGGGCCGAGACGCCGAGGGCGACGGCGTGGCAGATGAGGGTGTCGACGGCCAGCGGCAGGTGCGGGCCGTGCTGTTCGGTGGCGCCGACCGGGATGATCACGGCGTCGCGGGCGGCGGCGGTGGTCTCCGCCTGCCGCCAGGTGAGTTCCTCCCAGCGGACCGGGGTGCCGGTGCCGCCCAGTTCGGCGGCGAGGGCGGCCAGGTCGAGGCCGGTGGGGACGGGGGTGGCCGGTGGTGTCACGCTGTTTCCTTCTCCTTTGCGGCGGCCGGTGGTCACCAGGCGCGCCGGCTCTTGTCCGGCAGCAGGTCCAGGGCCCGGACCGGGACGACCCGGCCGTCCTCGACCGCGGTGATCCAGACCGTCGCGTCCGGGCTGTAGTCGCTGATCAGTTCCCGGCACACGCCGCACGGCGCGATCACCCGGAACCGGCCGGCCGGTTTGACCTGGACGGAGACGACCGAGACGACCTCCAGCGGCCGTTCCCCCGGGTACGCCCCTCTGGCGGTGCCCAGGGCGACGCCCTCGGCGCAGACCGAGCTGCGCCGGCAGGAGCCCTCGACGTGCACGCCGGTGTGCACCGCGCCGTCGGCGGTGCGCAGCGCGGTGGCCACCTCGTGCCGCCCCTCGCGGCGTACCCGGCCGAGCAACTCCTCGGCCCGGCGCAGGAGTTCGGCGTCCGCGTCGCTCATGCCGGCCGGTACGGCGACGGGTGCGACGCCGGGGTGGGCGGCGCTCACGCGTCGATGCCCAGCAGCCGGGCCATGTTGCCGCCCTCGATCAGGGCGCGGTCCTTCTCGTCCGGTACCGCCTTGGCGATCTTCATGCGTTCCAGGTCGAAGTCGGAGCCGGGCCACTCGCTGCCCAGCAGGATCTTCTCCGGGCCCAGCCGGGCGTAGGCCCGCTTCACGTCGCTCATCAGCGTGGCCGAGGTCTCCAGGTACACGTGCGGCTGCCGCTCGGCGACGATGATCGCCTCCGGGACGTTCCACACCGCGCCCATGTGGGCGATGATCGTGGGCACTCCGGGGTGGTCGCGGGCGATCTCCTCGATGGCCAGCGGGGCGCAGAAGGAGTCGTCCAGCGCGTTGACCAGCACCATCAGGCCACGCCTGGCGCAGGCGTCGAACAGCGGGTCCAGCAGGCCGTGGTCGGCGACGTGGTAGCCGTGCAGGCTGGGGTGGAGCTTGAGGCCGACCAGTCCGGCGTCGGCCATGCGGTCGATCTGCTCGACGGCGTCGTCGTCCCCCGGCAGCACCTGCCCGAAGCCGAAGAACCGGTCGGGGTGGGCGGCGACCAGGGCGGCGATGAAGTCGTTCTCGATCCGCTGGGCGAGCGAGCAGACCATCGCCAGGTCGACGCCGGCGGCGTCCATCCGGTCCAGGATGCGCCGGGGTTCGAACGGTGTGTACGGCGGCGGTGCCTGGCCCTTGCGGACGCCGGTGAGGTAGTCGGAGCGGCCCCGGACGTCCTGGGTGGTGTTGTACGCGTCGATGATCACGCGGGTCAGCCTTTCTCGCCGGTCACCAGGGGGAGGTGGCAGCGGACGGTGCGGCCGGGCGCGATCTCGCGCGGTTCCGGCATACGGGTGCGGCAGTCGGCCTCGGCGAAGGGGCAGCGGGTCTGGAACAGGCACCCCGCGGGCGGGTTCGCCGGGTCGGGCAGTTCGCCCTCCAGGACCCGGCGTTCGCGCCGCCCGCCGGGGCGCGGGGACGGCACCGAGGACAGCAGCGCCTCGGAGTAGGGGTGGGCGGGGCCGGCGAAGAAGTCGTCCCGGGAGGCGACCTCGATGATCTGCCCCAGGTACATGACCGCCACCCGGTCGGCGATGTGCCGCACCACGCCCAGGTCGTGGGAGATGAACAGCATGGTCAGGCCGCGTTCGCGGACCATGTCCGACAACAGGTTCAGCACCTGTGCCTGGATGGAGACGTCCAGGGCGGAGACCGCTTCGTCGGCGACGACGAACTTCGGTCCGGAGGCCAGCGCGCGGGCGATGCCGATGCGCTGGCGCTGGCCGCCGGAGAACTCGTGCGGCCGGCGCCGGCCCGCCTCGGCGCCGACGC
>NZ_JBQOUX010000210.1:0-3584 GCF_052216785.1 Streptomyces sp. JW3
GGCAGGGTGATGAAGTCGCCCTTCTCGTTGATGCCGGAGAAGTCGACGATGTCCTGGTAGCGCTCCTTGATCTGCTCGCGGGTCATGCCCATCGCGAGGCCGCCGAGGTAGACGTTGCGCTCGCCGGTGAGGTCGTTCATCAGGGCGGCGTTGACGCCGAGCAGGGACGGCTGGCCGTCGGTGTAGATCCGGCCGTTCTCCACCGGGAGCAGGCCGGCCACGGCCTTGAGCAGCGTCGACTTGCCGGAACCGTTGGTGCCGATCAGGCCGATCGCCTCACCCCGGTACGCCGCGAAGGACACGTTCCGCACCGCGTGCACCTTGCGGACGCCGGACACCCTCTCGGTCTGCTTGCGGCGGACGATCCGGTTGAGGGCGGCGGTGGCGGAGCCTCGTCCGCCGCCGGTGCCGTTGACCCGGTAGACGATGTCGACGCCGTCGGCGACGACGGTGGGAACCTTCTCGTTCGCCGTCTTCTCGAAATGCGTGTCAGCCACGGCCGTAGGTCTCCTCAGCCTTCCAGAAGTAGATGAAGCCGCCGATCCCGGCGAGCAGGGCCCAGCCCACGGCGAGCAGCCACACGTGGGAGGGGAGCTGGCTCGCGTGGAAGGTGTCGATCAGGGCGAACCGCATCAGGTCGATGTAGACGGCGGCGGGGTTGGCCTGGAGCACCGGGCCGACCCAGGACGGCAGGTCGCCGTGCTGGCTGAGCAGGTGGTCGATGCTCCACATCACACCGGAGACGTACATCCAGGTCCGCAGCGCGAACGGCATCAGCTGGGCGATGTCCGGGATCTTGGAACCCAGCCGGGCCATGATCATCGCGACGCCGGCGTTGAAGGTGAACTGGAGCACCAGGGCCGGGACCGCCAGCACCCAGGAGGCGGCCGGCGGGACGCCGAAGGCCAGCAGGATGACGACCAGGGCGGCCATCGAGTACAGCAGCTGCTTGAGCTGCTGGAGGCAGAAGGAGACCGGCAGCGCGGCGCGCGGGAAGTGCAGGGCGCGCACCAGGCCGAGGTTGCCGGAGATCGCCTTGGTGCCCGCCATGATCGAGCTCTGCGTGAAGGTCCAGATGAACACGCCCGTGACCAGGAACGGGACGTAGTCCGGGACGCCCTTCTTGGTCTGGAGCAGCACGCCGAAGATCAGGAAGTACACCGCCGCGTTCAGCAGCGGGGTCATCACCTGCCAGACCTGGCCCAGTTTGGCCTGGCTGTACTGGGCGGTGAGCTTGGCGGTGGAGAAGGCGCCGATGAAGTGCCGGCGGGCCCACAGCTGGCGCACGTAGTCGGGCAGGCTGGGGCGGGCTCCGCTGACCGCGAGGCCGTGGCGGGCGGCGAGGGCCGCGAGGTCTTCGGTGCCGGCCGGGGACGGGGCGGTCGGCGGGGGCGGTGTGTGGAGGACCTGGCTCACATCCGCTGCTTTCACTCGGGGGTCACTCGGGGGAGGGGTGAGTCGTCGCGGTGCTACGTCGGGACGGGACCGTATCGTCGCAACGGGAGACTAGGCCGAATCGACGTCGGAACGCAACCGTTTCGTCGTTACGCCCCTATGCTTGGGGGGTATGACGACCAACGCCGACGAGCCTCAGCCACGTCCGCGCCGCAGGGCCCCCGCCGGGGCCGCCGTACTGCGGGCCGACGTGACCGAGGCCATCCGGGCGGCCGTCTTCGAGGAACTCGCGGCCGTCGGGTACGCGCGGATGTCCATCGAGGGCATCGCGCGCCGGGCCGGGGTCGGCAAGACGGCGGTGTACCGGCGCTGGCGCTCCAAGCTGCATCTGGTGCTCGACATCGTCTCGGCGCTCGCCGTGCAGGGGCTGCCGGCGCCGGACACCGGCTCGCTGGAGGGCGACCTGCGGCTGCTGTACGAGGTGACGTCCCGGGCGCTGCGGCACCCGGTCGCCTCCCAGGTCATCCCCGACCTCCAGGCCGAGGCGGCCCGCAACCCGGACATCGCCGAGGCCCTGCAGAAGGCGCTGCGCGAGGGCCAGGACGGGGTGGCCAGCTCGATCCTGGCGGCGGCGCAGCGGCGGGGTGAGATCCGCGCGGGCTTCGACCACGATCTGGCCCTGGACCTGATCTCGGGGCCGTTGTACTGGCGGTCGGTGGTGATCCGGGGGCCGAAGCCGCCGAAGGGGTACCTGGGGGCGCTCACCCGGGCTACGGCGGCGGGGCTGAAGGCGTTGTGACGGGCGGCGGCCGCAGGGTTCACCGGTGCCGCCCCGGTGTCGTCACAGAGGCGCGCGCCCCCGGCCGTGCGCCTTGCTCGCACGGTCGTGGGGCGCGCTGCCCGTACCGGGCGGGGATGCTGTAGGGGGTGATGCCGCCGCCCGCACACCTTCGCGCCGGACCGAGGAGGGCGGCAGCCGGGCCCGGAGGGCGGCAGCCGCCGGGTGGTGTCAGGCGAGGGTGCCGCGGGCTATGTGCCCTGTTTCCCGGCCGTGTACGTGTCGCCGTACAGGACTCCCGTACGGCAGCCCGGTGCGGACGGCGGTGCCGGGTGAGTGTCGAGCGCGCGGCACAGGGCGGCGTGCAGGTGCTCGGCCTCGACGAGGGTCAGGAGCAGCTCGGCGTCCGTGGCGGGTTCGTGGTCGCTGAGCAGGCGCAGCGGCAGAGCCACGCGGTCACCTTCGGTGCGACGCACGCGACTCCCCGGTGTCCGTTCGATCTTCCAGGTCATGACGTCCCCTCGATTCGCGCGAGGCGGTACGCGCCCCACAGTTCACGTCCCATCGCCCAGCCGTCCTGTGCCTTGGGGAGGCCCTTGCAGCCGTCGGCACAGGTGCGGGTGTGCTCGAACCACAGGCGGTAGGTGCGCAGCATGGGGAGGTCGGCGCGCTGGGCGGCGGCCTCGGCGTGGTCGCCGCTCATGGGGTCGCCTCCGGCCGGACCATCGTGCGCCGGTCGCCCGGAAGTGTTGTTCTCGCCCGTTCGAACAGTCGTGATACGTACATAGTGGCTGCCTGCTTCCTTTCAGGTGGTCCACGCCCCCGGGCCGGTCGCACGGTCGCGGGGGCCTTTGTGTCTGACGATGCTTCCGCGCGAGGTGCGCCGGAACCACCGCGGAACTGCCGCATTTGGGCCGCATTGTGGCCGCACGGGGTAGCCTGAGCAGGGGAGACAACACCCTGACGGGGGCCGGACATGGCAGGTAAGAGGAAACTGCTCGCACAGCGCCGGAAAGCGTGCGGTTTCACACAGGAAAAGTTCGCCGAAGCGTTGCGGGTAGACCGGACCACGGTGCAGCGCTGGGAGGCAGGGCAAGTCGACCCGCACCCGTATCAGCGGCCTCGTATGGCCAAGGTCCTTCAGGTATTGCCTGATGAGCTGGATACGCTTCTCACGGCTGACGATACGCAGATGATCGCTGAACGCCTGCCGGAGTTGAACGGGGACAGAGGGCAAGGTTTCGCGCAGACCGTTCGTGAAATGTCGAGGCGGCTTGTTCTTCTCGACAACGAAATGAATGGGCTGCCCATCGCTGACGTGGCCGTGCGTGCGTCTGAGGTTGAAAGGGTGGGGTGACGGGTTACGGAGGCTCCAGCCCGAGTCCGGTCTCGGCTATGAAGCCGTCGAGGA
>NZ_JBQOUX010000211.1:0-3502 GCF_052216785.1 Streptomyces sp. JW3
ACATATCTGGCGTTGACTTTTGGCACGCTGTTGAGTTCTCAAGGAACGGACGCTTCCTTTGTACTCACCCGAGAGACACTCTCAGGCTTTCCTCCGGGCGCTTCCCTTCGGTCTTGCTGTTTTGCGTTTCCGACTCTATCAGATCCTTTTCCGATCCGATTTCCTCGGTGCTTTCCAGGTTTCCGCTTCCGCGTTTCCCTTTCCTGCGGTTCCGACTTTATCAGAAGTTTTCGGCCGGTCTGATCGGCGATCTGTTTCCGATTCATCGGGAGAGGCTTCTTCGAATCTCGAAGGAAACGAGAAGCTGATAGATACTCACGGTCGCCTCGGGGCTAGGCCACCTACAGGCAACTGTTCGAATCTACCTCCCCGCTCCTGTCGTGTCAACGGCTCTTGCGGGGCGAAGAGGAGATTAGCAGCTCTCCAGGGGCGCGCGCACATCAGGCGGCCGTCGGGACGGTGGCGCTGCGCTCGGTGGCGTCGACGTCACCGGTCTCGCCGGCCCGAGCGGCTCGGCCGCCGAGGACGTAGACGTAGGCAAGGAAGGCCAGTTCAGCCAGGACTCCGATGGTGAGGCGGGCCCAAGTGGGCAGGCCGGAGGGGGTGACGAAGCCTTCGATGGCGCCGGAGACGAACAGGACCAGGGCCAGGCCGATCGCCATGCCGATGGCCGCACGGCCTTCCTCGGCGAGAGCCGTCCGGCGGGTGCGCGGGCCCGGGTCGATGAGGGTCCAGCCGAGGCGCAGGCCGGTTCCGGCGGCGACGAAGACGGCGGTCAGTTCCAGGAGTCCGTGCGTGAGGACGAGGCCGAGGAAGGTGTCGAGACGGCCGGCCGAGGACATCAGACCGAAGCCGACCCCCAGGTTGAGCATGTTCTGGAAGAGGATCCAGATGACCGGGAGGCCGAAGAACACGCCCAGGATCAGGCAGAGGGCGGCGGCCCAGGCGTTGTTCGTCCAGACCTGGGCGGCGAAGGAGGTCGCCGGATGGGTGGAGTAGTACGCCTCGTACTGGCCGCCGGGGCGAGTCAGCTCGCGCAGTTCGCTCGGGGCCGCGATGGTCGCCTGTACTTCGGGATGGGTGCCGATCCACCAGCCCAGGAGGACCGCGACCGCGGTGGAGAGGAGAGCGGTGGGGACCCACCAGTGGCGCGCCTTGTAGACGGCGGCCGGGAAGCCGTGCGCGAGGAAGTGGGTGACGTCACGCCATGACGCACGGCGGGCGCCGGTCACGGCTGCACGCGCGCGTGCCACGAGTTGGCTGAGCCGACCGGTCAGCTGGGGATCCGGGGCGCTGGACTGGATAAGTGAGAGGTGGGTGGCCGTGCGCTGGTAGAGGGTGACGAGTTCGTCGGTCTCCGCGCCGGTGAGCCGACGCTGTCGCTTGAGCAGGGCATCGAGGCGGTCCCACTCCGCGCGGTGGGCGGAGACGAAGACGTCGAGGTCCATCGGTGTGCCTGCTCCTCGGCTCTCGTCGGGGCTCGTCGTGGATCAGCTTGTCGTACTGCGGCGCGATGTGTGCTCAGCTTGGCAGACTGACCGTGTCGGGGGCAGGTCAGGGGAAGGGCGGCAGGCGTGAGTGAGCTGGTGACCGGCGAGGCGGTGGCGTTGGAGCTGCGCCCCGCGAAACTGCCCAGCAGGGCACTGGCCGTGCTGCTCGATCTGGTGGTGGCCGTCGCCGTCTACGTGGCGGTGACCGTCGTCCTGGTCCTGGCCACGGCGTCCATGGACCAGGCGGCGCAGACCGCGTTGTCGGTCGCGGCCTTCGTCCTGCTGCTGGTGGGCGGTCCCATAGCGGTCGAGACGCTCAGCCATGGACGGTCGCTCGGCAAGATGGCGTGTGGGCTGCGGGTGGTGCGTGACGACGGCGGACCGATCCGGTTCCGGCACGCGCTGGTGCGCGGTCTCCTCGGGGTGGTCGAGATCCTGATGACCTTCGGGGTCGCCGCCTGTATCGCCTCGCTGGTGTCGGCGCGCGGGCGGCGGATCGGCGATGTGTTCGCGGGCACGCTGGTCGTGCGGGAGCGGGTACCGGTCGCGCCCGGAGGTTTTCTGCCGCCGCCTCCGCCGTGGCTGGCGGGACGGTTCTCCGGGCTGGACCTGTCGGCCGTTCCGGACGATCTGTGGCTGGCGGTCCGGCAGTACCTGACCCGCATGCGCCAACTGGATCCGCAGGTGGGTCAGGCCATGGCGGGACGGCTCGCCGACGATCTCGCGGCTTGTACGGGGACTCCCGTGCCGCAGGACGTTCCGCCGGCCGCGTATCTGGCGGCCGTGGTGCAGGAGCGGCAGGGCCGGGAGGCTCGGCGGGCCTTCGGGAGCGGTACCGCTGCGCCTCCCCCCGTGCCGGGTGGGGCGGTCTGGCCGTCCGCAGCGGGTGTCGAGGCGACGCCCGGTGTCGTCGGCGGAGGCGAACCGGTACGGCCTCCGGTGCCGCCGCACCTGCCTACGGCGCCGTCGGGTGCCGGGCAGCAGCCGGCGGCGCCGGAGGAGGCGCCGCGGGAGCAGCGTCCGAGCACCGGCTTCGTGCCACCGGCGTAGGGAGGACGGGAGCGGCAGCGACGATGTCGCGGCCGTGCGGCGGTGGCCGGGTCAGGGGAAGACGGACGGCGGTGACTCGAGGTCTTCGAGCTCGATACCGGGGGCTGCCAGGACCACGTCGCCGGCGAGGTGCACGGCGTGCTGCTCGCCTGTGTCCAGGGCTGTGACCTGGTATTCCTCCACGGTGAGGGGGCCACTGTCAGTGGTGTGTGCTTCTCTTTTCAGCAAGGCCCAGGACTGGTCCACGGTGCGGGGGGCGAGGACCGGTTCCGTGAGGGCCACGAGGCGCACGCGAGTCGCTGATGGGGAGGGGGTGAGGCGCAGGAGACGGGCGGTGGCGACGAGGAACGCCGGGGAGGTGCCGGTGAAGGTGTGGGCGCGCACATTGCCTTCGGTGGCATGGGTTCCGGTGGCGTCGGAGCGGACCCAGGTGACGCCGTCGATGGCCGCGCCGCGGACCTGCCAGTCGGCGGTGTGGAGTTCGAGGCGGAGGGGGCGGCCGAGTTCGTCGAGGGCGAGGTCGACGGAGCCGGTGTGGTCTCCGGTCGGTGTGACCGACTGGGAGACGTAGCGCCAGCCGGAAGGGCCGGGGGCGCACTGGAAGTGTTCTTCTGCGAGGGGGGTGTGATCGTGCGGATCGTGGAGCGAATAACGGCCGCGGGGCATGGGGGTCCTGGGTCGTGACGGGCTGGGCCGGCGCTGCTGGTCCACCGACGGGGCAGGCCCCCGGCACGGGGGTGCGGGGGCCTGCCTCGGAGGACCTGCTGCCGTGAGCGTGTCAGTGCACGGACACGCTCACGACAGGCTCACGCCCGCTCGTGGCGAGCTGCGGCGCGAGGTCAGTAGCGGTAGTGGTCCGACTTGTACGGGCCCTCCACCCGCACGCCGATGTACTCGGCCTGCTCCGGGCGGAGCGTGGTCAGCTTGACGCCGAGCGCGTCGAGGTGGAGCCGGGCGACCTT
>NZ_JBQOUX010000212.1:0-3083 GCF_052216785.1 Streptomyces sp. JW3
AAGAATCCCGACAGTCCTTCCAACTGGGCATCGCCGCGACCTGCGATGCCGGTACCCACCGGGATGTCGGAACCGGCACCCATCCGCGACAGCAGCACCGACAGCGCCGCGTGCGCCACCATGAACATCGTGGCCCGGCCGCGGCCGGCCACCTCGACGAGCCGTTCGTGCGTCCGCGCGTCGACCTCGACGTCGACCGTGCCGCTGCGGAAGGACGGTTCGGCGGTGCGGGGGCGGTCCGCCGGCAGCCGCAGCTCCGGCGGCGCGTCCGCCAACGCGCCACGCCAGTAGTCTAGTTGGGCGCTCATCAGGCTTTCCGGGTCATCCGGGTCACCGAGCGTCTCCCGCTGCCACAGCGCATAGTCCGCGTACTGCACCGGCAACGGCTCCCACTCCGGCGCCCGCCCCGCACACCGCGCCGCGTACGCCACCCGCAGATCGCCCGCCAGCACTCCCATGGACCAGCCGTCGGAGGCGATGTGATGCACCACCAGCAACAGCACGGCTTCTGTCGGCGCCAGCGTCAGCAGGGCCACGCGCCAGGGGAGTTCCGTACTCAGGTCGAAGCCACGGCCGCAGAGTTCGTCCATGGTGGTGTGCAGATGTTCCGGGTCGGTGTCCCTCAGCAGGAGTCCCGGGTGTCCGGCCGGTCCGGTCAGCACGTCCTGCCGCGGCTTGCCCTCGTGGGAGGGGAACACCGTGCGCAGGCTCTCGTGCCGGTCCGCGAGGTCCCCGAGCGCCTGCTCCAGCGCGCTCCGGTCCAGATCACCGGTCAGACGCAGCGCCAACGGCAGGTTGTAGGCCCCCGCCGCGTCCGAGTCCGTTCCGTCCATCCGGTTCAGGAACCACATCCGCTGCTGTCCGAAGGAGAGCGGCAGTTCCGCCGGCCTCGTCCTCGGCCGGAGCGCCACGGCCCGGCTCTCGGCAGCCGTGTCGTCGAGGAGCCGTGCGACGCCCTCGACGGTCGGCGCGCCGAAGAGTTGCCGGATGCTGAGGTCCGCGTCGAGCGTCGCCCGGATCCGGGCGACGAGCCGCATCCCGAGCAGGGAGTCACCGCCCGACTCGAAGAAGTCGTCGTCGACGCCCATGCGTTCCGTCCCCAGTACTTCGGCGAAGAGGCCGCACAGGACTTCCTCGACCGGGGTCGAGGGCGGCCGGCCCGGTCCGTGTCCGGTCTGGGGGGCGGGCAGGGCGGCCTGGTCGATCTTGCCGTTGGGGGTGAGGGGCAGTTCGTCGAGGAGTACGACGGTGGCGGGGACCATGTACTCGGGCAGCCGCTCGGCGGCGAACGCCCGGATCGATGACGGTTCACCGTGAGCGACGACGTATGCGGTCAGCCGGTTGGCGCGGACCGTGACGGTGGCCTGGGTGACATCCGGGTGGGCGGCGAGGACGGACTCCACCTCACCGGGTTCCACCCGGAAGCCGCGGATCTTCACCTGGGCGTCGGCCCGGCCCGCGAAGTGCAGCAGCCCGTCGTCCGACCACCGCGCCAGGTCACCGGTCCGGTACATGCGGGTGCCGGTGTCGAAGGGGCTGGCCACGAACCGCTCGGCGGTCAGGTCCGCGCGGCCGAGATAGCCACGGGCCAGACCGGGACCGGCGAGATGCACCTCGCCGACCGCACCGACCGGCGCCGGCCGCAGGAACTCGTCCAGCACGAAGACGCGTGTGTTCGTCAGGGGGCGGCCGATGGCCGGCGGCGCGTCCTCGGCTGTGATGCCCTCCGCGATCTCCACGGCCGTCGCCATCACGGTGGCTTCGGTCGGGCCGTACGTGTTCCATACGGCCGTCTGCCTCCGCCAGCGGGCCGCGAGATCGGCGTTCAGCCGCTCGGCGCCCAGCACCCAGGTCCGTACCCCCGGCACCGCCTGCGGGTCCAGGACCCCCAACAGGGACGGTACGACACTGGCCACCGTGACCCCGGCGTCGCGGATCATCTCCGCCAGCGCTCGCGGGTCGGTACGCTCCTCGGCCGTGGCGATCGCCAGCGTGCCGCCGTGAGCGAGTGCGGCGGTCACATCCAGCACGGACGCGTCGAAGCTGAACGACGCGAACTGAAGCGCCGTCACGCCCTCCGCCACCCCCAGCACCGGCCCCATCGCCTCGACCAGGTCCAGCACACCGCGATGCTCGACCGCCACGCCCTTGGGGCGGCCCGTCGACCCCGACGTGTAGATCACATACGCCAGCTGATCAAGGCCGACCTCGAACCCGAGCGGGGCGTCCGACTGTGCCGCGATGCCGGTCCGGGCGTCCGTCAGCCAGTTCCCGTCGATCACCGGCGCCGCCCCGCTGTCCGCCACCATGAAGGCCAGCCGGTCGTCCGGGTACTCCGGGTCCAGCGGTACGTACGCCGCCCCGGCCTTCCACACGCCCAGGATCGCCACGACCATGTCGACACTCCGCGCGAGCCGCAGCCCCACCCGTGACTCGTCGCCGACGCCTTGTCCGCGCAGGTACCGGGCCAGCCGGTTCGACCGTGCGTCCAGTTCCGCGTACGACACCGTCTCGGTTCCGCAGCGTGCCGCCGGAGCGTTCGGTGTCAGACCGGCCCAGGCGTCGAACAGCTCCAGCCAGGAGCCGGCCGACGCGGGCCGGGCCTCGCCGTTCCACTCCTCGACCAGCCGCGCCCGCTCGTCGGTGTCCAGTACGTCGATCTCGCTGAGCCGGGTCCCCGGGTCGGCCGCGATCTGCTTCAGCACCCGCACCAGCCGGTCCCCCAACGACCGTACGGTCGCCGCGTCGAACAGGTCCGCCGCGTACAGGATGCCGCCCCCGAGACCGGCCGGGGAGCCGTCGGCCGCCCGCCGCTCGGCGAGCGAGAAGGACAGGTCGAAACGGGCCGGCAGTTCCGTCACCGCGGGCAGCGGCGTGACGCGTAGGCCCGGCAGCCGCCACTCCGCCTCGGGCAGGTTCTGCATGGCCAGCATCACCTGGAACAACGGGTTGCGCGACAGCGACCGCGCCGGGTTCAACTCCTCGACCAGCCGCTCGAACGGCACGTCCTGATGCGCGTACGCCGCCAGATCCGTCTCCCGCACCCGCCGCAACACCTCGGCGAACGACGGATCACCAGACAA
>NZ_JBQOUX010000213.1:0-2792 GCF_052216785.1 Streptomyces sp. JW3
GCCGCTTGACCGGCGTGGCGTGCCGGCGAGGCGCGAGCGCGTGCCGCCGTGCCGGGGACGAGGGAGGGGCGTGGGGGCGGCCGCAGGCCGATCGGCGCAGCCGACGCGACCGGAGGGAGCGCCCTTTACTCGGGTCGCGGAAGCACGACACTGGCCGAGAAGCGAGTGGCCCCGACGGTCACGGGAAAACGCCCGAGGGCGGCACCCCCTGTGGGAACAGGGAATGCCGCCCTCGGCACGAAGGACGCTCGATCAACCCGCGGGTCGATCAGAAGTCCATGTCACCGCCCGGCATGCCGCCGCCGGCCGGGGCAGCGCCCGCCTTCTCCGGCTTGTCGGCGATGACGGCCTCGGTGGTGAGGAACAGCGCGGCGATGGAGGCCGCGTTCTGCAGCGCGGAGCGGGTCACCTTCGCCGGGTCGATGATGCCTTCGGCGATCATGTCGACGTACTCACCGGTCGCGGCGTTGAGGCCGTGGCCGACGGTGAGGTTGCGGACCTTCTCCACGACGACGCCGCCCTCGAGACCACCGTTGACGGCGATCTGCTTCAGCGGGGCCTCCAGCGCGAGCTTCACGGCGTTGGCGCCGGTCGCCTCGTCGCCGTCCAGCTCCAGCTTCTCGAAGACCTGGCTGGCCTGGAGCAGGGCCACGCCACCACCGGCGACGATGCCCTCCTCGACGGCCGCCTTGGCGTTGCGCACGGCGTCCTCGATGCGGTGCTTGCGCTCCTTGAGCTCCACCTCGGTGGCGGCACCGGCCTTGATGACCGCGACGCCGCCCGCGAGCTTGGCCAGGCGCTCCTGGAGCTTCTCGCGGTCGTAGTCCGAGTCGCTGTTCTCGATCTCGGCGCGGATCTGGTTGACCCGGCCGGCGACCTGGTCGGCGGAGCCGGAGCCGTCGACGATGGTGGTCTCGTCCTTGGTGATGACGACCTTGCGGGCGCGGCCCAGGAGGTCCAGGGTCGCGTTCTCCAGCTTGAGGCCGACCTCCTCGGAGATGACCTCGCCGCCCGTGAGGATGGCGATGTCGCCGAGCATGGCCTTGCGGCGGTCACCGAAGCCCGGGGCCTTGACGGCGACGGACTTGAAGGTGCCGCGGATCTTGTTGACGACCAGGGTCGACAGGGCCTCGCCCTCGACGTCCTCGGCGATGATCAGCAGCGGCTTGCCGCCCTGCATGACCTTCTCCAGGAGCGGGAGCAGGTCCTTGACGTTGGCGATCTTGGAGTTGGCGATCAGGATGTACGGGTCGTCGAGGACGGCCTCCATACGCTCCATGTCGGTGGCGAAGTACGCCGAGATGTAGCCCTTGTCGAAGCGCATACCCTCGGTGAGCTCCAGCTCCAGACCGAAGGTCTGGGACTCCTCGACGGTGATGACGCCTTCCTTGCCGACCTTGTCCATGGCCTCGGCGATGAGCTCGCCGATCTGGGTGTCGGCGGCGGAGATGGAGGCCGTGGAGGCGATCTGCTCCTTGGTCTCGACGTCCTTCGCCTGCTCCAGGAGGGCGGCGGAGACGGCCTCGACGGCCTTCTCGATACCGCGCTTCAGGGCCATCGGGTTGGCACCCGCGGCCACGTTGCGCAGACCCTCCTTGACCAGGGCCTGGGCGAGCACGGTCGCGGTGGTCGTACCGTCGCCGGCGACGTCGTCCGTCTTCTTGGCGACTTCCTTGACCAGCTCGGCGCCGATCTTCTCGTACGGGTCCTCGAGCTCGATCTCCTTGGCGATGGAGACGCCGTCGTTGGTGATCGTGGGCGCGCCCCACTTCTTCTCGAGGACGACGTTGCGGCCCTTGGGGCCGAGCGTCACCTTGACGGCGTCCGCGAGCTGGTTCATGCCGCGCTCGAGGCCGCGCCGCGCCTCCTCGTCGAACGCGATGATCTTGGCCATGTGAAGTGGTCCCTCCAGGACTGGGGGTGATTCCTTCGGACCGCGCCCGCGCCCGCGACGGACGGCTCGCCGGCCTCGTGGTTCCTTCCCCACCCGGCCTGCGGGCCTCACCGACCCGGTCCTTCGTTGTCACTCTCACCTTCAGAGTGCTAACGCAATGATTAGCACTCGACCCCTGCGAGTGCAAGCGCCTCCCCCGGATCGGGGGCGGCGCTCAGCCCCCGGCGAACATGCCGGAGGGCCCGTACCTCGACGAGGTACGGGCCCTCCGGAGAAGAACCGTTCGCTGCGGTGGTCGCGCGTATCAGGCAGAGACGCGGACCATGTCGGCCTGCGGGCCCTTCTGACCCTGCGAGATCTCGAACTCGACCCGCTGGCCTTCTTCAAGGGTGCGGTAACCGTCCATCTGGATCGCGCTGTAGTGGACGAAAACATCCGCACCACCGTCGACCGCGATGAAGCCGTACCCCTTCTCCGCGTTGAACCACTTGACGGTGCCCTGAGCCATGCCTAACTCCCCTATTACTGGCCCTTGCACAGATCCGCACTTCGCGAATCCGGGTCAGACCTCGCCCCCCAAGGTTGCGGGGGCGTGCGCCGGAACGCGTCGACCGCGGCCGAATGTATCTGTCCAACTGCCCTCTGCAACAGGTCAATTGGACGAGAAATCCGGACGGGAGCGGTCCGGAATATGGTGAGAATTCACCCGATTCCAGGGCAAGTCGGGCCACATAAAAGCCACAAATGCCGCAAAGAATGCCCACAGTTTGGCTACATCTAGTCGGGCGTGCGGCAGGAATTCGGAGCTCGCGCTTCAGTGATCAGCAGCGCGTTCCCCAACTGTACCGCGCTCAACCACATGGAATTGCCCCCTCCGCTTCTATTGGGGAGGGGGCAA
>NZ_JBQOUX010000214.1:0-2788 GCF_052216785.1 Streptomyces sp. JW3
GACACCTTCTCCCGCCGGATCGTCGGCTGGTCCGCCGCGACATCGAAGGAGACCCAGCTCGTCCTGGACGCTCTGGAGATGGCGCTGTGGCAGCGCGACCGCGATGAACACCCCCACGTTCGCGGCGAGTTGATACACCACAGCGATGCGGGCAGCCAATACACCAGTTTCAAGCTGGCCGAACACCTGGACGCAGCCGGCATCGCGGCCTCGATCGGCTCCGTCGGCGACGTCTACGACAACGCACTCATGGAGAGCACCATCGGCCTGTACAAAACCGAGCTGATCAAGCCGCAACGGCCCTGGAAGGGCCTTTCCCAGGTCGAGCTGGCCACCGCCGAGTGGATCGACTGGTACTGCCACCGCCGACTCCACGGTGAGATAGGCCACGTCCCACCCGTCGAGTACGAGACCAACCACTACCTGACAACCACGAAACCCCAGGTCAAAACCACAAGCTGAGATCTCTATCGAACCCGGGGCGGTTCATTTCTTGCCCCCTGGCACCCGCTCCGTCACGGACAGCTCAGCCGGCCGTGGCGCAACGCAAAAGAGGGCCGATCCCTTGGCGGGGCCGACCCTCCCTCATGCGGCGTCCGTCTCAGTCCGCCTCGGTCAGTGGCAGGGGCACACCGATGTTCGTCGGCTCCGGGTCACCGACCCACCAGAACCGGAACCGGTCCACGGAGGGCTTCACACCTGACGTACGAGCCTTGAAGAGCCAGGCCCGGTTCAGTGCGAGTCCGAGGATCTCGCGTTTCTCGCTGAGCGGCCAGCCCTCCCACGCTTCCGCGAACAGCTCCGAGTCCCGCAGGAACGTGATGTCGAGCGTCTGAGCATTGGGGAGAGCCGCTAGCTCCCCCTCGTACTGCTCCAGGCGTTCGTTGCTGGCGTCATAACGACGCCGGAACCGCTCCTCACCGCGCTTGCCTTGGAAGAGACCGTTCAGTTTCTCCTCTTCCAAGCGGTCCAGGAACTCCTCTTCGTTCTGGATGCGGGCCTCCAGTTCCCGCCGTTGTGCCCGTCGTTCTGGGTGCTGCAAGTCCGCCCAGCGTTCCGCGATGGCCAGGAGCGCAGGGGAGTCATCCTCCAAGGCGGTCAGGTGGCCGACCAGCGCACCGGTGACCAGCGCGTCCGCATAATCGCCCTTCATCAGTGTTCCAGGGCACCTGCCGCTCATCTGGCGGCGCGCGCAGCGATAGCGCGGCCAAGGCTTGTCGTTTCGGATCCAGTACGCGTCGTACGACATCCGGGCCCCGCACTCTCCGCAATACAGGAAGTCCGACAAGAGCCCTGATACGGCCCGTCCCGTGTCCTTGGACTTGCTGCCTGGTGTCGCATCGCGAGTCCAGTGCACTGGAACACGTGTACCGAACATCGCCCGGAGGCGGGTGTAGTCCGCGAGAGAGATGATCTCGGGGCCGACTCGGACCATCTCACCCGTGCGCGAGTGGCGGTAGATCTCGCCCTTGTGCGGCAGGTAGCCGGTCATGAGTGGCGACAGGACCATATTCCGGACCACGGGCCACGACCAGGAATTCGGGCCCTTGAGCGGCTTCTCCCGGAGCTTCTGAGCCTTGAGTGGTTCGCCCTTGGCTTCCAACTGAGCGATGCGGATCTTACGACTTGCCCATCGCGGAGAGTCGTGGCCCTCAGCGTTGACCCATGCCGCGACTGACCGCAGGGACTCGCCGTTGAGGAGCTTCCGGGCGACGGACCGTATGACCTCTGCCTCCTCCTCGTGCAACTCCAGCTTCCTCTCAGGGGTGACCAGGAAGCCGTACGGGCGTGATCCCATCCAGCGGCCCGCATCCCGCTCGTCGGCCCGCAGGTCGGCCACTCGGGTGGCTGTGTTCTTGGACTCCCGGTGCGCCTGGTGGGCGGCGATGGTGAGCTGAAGCTCCCAGCCCTCGTTCTCGGAATCGATGCCGTCCGCGATGGAGATGAAGCGGCAGCCCGTCTCGTAGACGACGCGGATGATCTCGGATGCCTGGGGGATGCCCTGGCGGGTCGCGCGGTCCACCTTGAAGACGATCAGCACGTCCGCCAGGCGCTCACGGAGCATGGACAGCGCGGCGTCCCAGTCCGGACGCTCCACGTATGTGTGGTAACCGGACTTGTCCACGTCCTTGAAGATCTTCACGACCTCGGCGCCGAGGTCGTCGACCTTCGAGCGGCCCGCCTTCTCCTGGCGAGGTATCGACGTGGACGTGTCTGTGAGGTCAGAGATGCGCAGATACAGAATCGCCCGGAGCGTCGCTTGGGCAATACGGGCAAGAACCTCACGTTGCGGCATTGAGCCTCCCCATCCTTCACGTCGCGGATCAGCTTAGATACGGAGCGCGACCAAAATGCAGTGTTTCACGAAAATTCCTGCGTGCATGAGATCGCGCACCACTTCGGCATCGACGACGCGCGGTTGCATGCGTTGGGGTATGGGTGATGTACGGGTGACGAGTGACGGGTCCGGCGGGCTCGGCGGGTCTGACGGGTGAGGCGTCGTTCCGGGTGACCGTTCCGGACGGGTGTGCGGATGTGTGGGAGGCGCGTGTCTTCTTGTGCGCGGCGGGAGTTGGGCACGGCGACTCCTTGACGCCCCGGAGGTGGCCGCCGTGCGCCCCTTGTACGTACCCGTCCGACTGGCGGCCACCGCCGTGGCCGTCGCCGCCGCCGCGGGCTGCATGAGCGTGGGCGGGGACGTGCCGGGCGGGAGCGGCAGGCCCTCGCACTCCGCGGGGGAACGGGGCGCCGAGGCCCCCGACGGCGGCTCGGTGGCGCCGGGCGGCCG
>NZ_JBQOUX010000215.1:0-2684 GCF_052216785.1 Streptomyces sp. JW3
CGGGCCTCGCGGCCGCCGGCCGGGTTGATGTCGTTGATCTCCATCGGACCGGAGATGATCTTGCCGACCGTCTGCCGGGGGTTCAGCGAGGAGTACGGGTCCTGGAAGATCATCTGGATCTCGGACCGGATCGGGGCCAGCTTCTTGCGGCCGGCGCGGGAGATGTCCTGGCCCTTGTAGAGGATCTTCCCCGCGGTCGGCTCCAGGAGGCGGGTGATCAGCCGGCCGGTGGTCGACTTGCCGCAGCCGGACTCCCCCACCAGACCGAAGCTCTCGCCGACCCCCACGGTCAGGTCGATGCCGTCGACGGCCTGTACCTGGCCGACCGTCCGCCGGATCGGGAAGCCGCCCATGACCGGGAAGTGCTTGGTCAGTCCCTCCGTCACCAGCAGCGGCTCCCCTCCGCCGCCGGCCGCCGCCTCGCGCGGGGCGGGGACCACGAGGTCTTCTGTCATTGCTCCTCTTTCATGCGTGGCGAGTTGCGGCGGGTGTCGGCCGTCCCCTACCCCAGCCGGGGCCGGATCTCCTCGGCGAAGATGGTCCGCTTCTGCTCCGCCGTGAGGTGGCAGGCCGAGGAGCGGTCCGCGCCCAGCAGCGGCCGCTCGGTGACGCAGCGGCTGCCGCCCACCCGGTCCTGGAAGGTGCAGCGGGGATGGAACCGGCAGCCGGTCGGCGGGTTGAGCAGGGACGGCGGGGTGCCCGGGATCGGCTCCAGGGCGGCGCTGAGGTCGGAGTCCAGCCGGGGCATGGAGTTCAGCAGGCCCCAGGTGTACGGGTGGCGGGGGGCGTGCAGCACCTCGGCCACGGAGCCGCGCTCGACCGCGCTGCCCGCGTACATCACCATGATGTCGTCGGCCATGTCGGCGATCACCCCGAGGTCGTGGGTGATGAAGACGATTGCCGAGCCGAACTCCTGCTGGAGGTCCTTGAGCAGGTCGAGGATCTGCGCCTGGACGGTGACGTCGAGGGCGGTGGTCGGCTCGTCGGCGATCAGCAGGTCGGGGTCGCAGACCAGGGCCATCGCGATCATCGCGCGCTGGCGCATACCGCCGGAGAACTGGTGCGGGTAGTCCTTGGCGCGCTGCGCCGGGTTCGGGATGCCGACCTTGCCGAGCATCTCCACCGCCCGGTCCCAGCCGGCCTTCTTGGAGGCACCGGTGTGCTTCATGAACGGCTCGGCGATCTGCCGGCCCACCGTGTAGTACGGGGACAGCGCGGTCAGCGGGTCCTGGAAGATCATCGCGATCCGGTTGCCGCGCAGCTTCTCCAGTTCCCGCTCGGTGGCGGTGACGAGTTCCTTGCCGTCGAAGACGATCTCGCCGTCAATGGTGGTGGTGCGCGGGTTGTGCAGGCCCAGGATGGTCAGGTTGGTCACCGACTTGCCGGAGCCGGACTCGCCGACGATGCCCAGCGTCCGGCCGCGCTCCACGTCGAAGGAGAGGCCGTCGACCGCCTTGACGACACCGTCCTCGGTGGCGAACCGCACGCTCAGATCGCGGACCGAGAGGAATCCCTCGGGCCCGGCCGGGACCGGCGGGTCCTCGGTCTTGGTCACTGTGGTCACGGTTGTTGCCTCTTCCTGCTTCCTAGAGCCGTTCCTGGAACTGCTTCCTAGAGCCGGACGCGCGGGTCGATCCAGGCGTACACGATGTCGGTGAGGATGTTGAGGATCAGGATCACGCAGGCGCCGACCAGCATCACGCCCATGGTGAGCGGCAGGTCCTTGTGCACCGCGCCGTCCACGGCCAGCCGTCCGATGCCCTGGAGCGAGAAGGTCAGCTCGGTGACGACCGCACCTCCGAGCAGGCTGGAGAGGTCGATGCCGAGGATGGTGACGATGGGGATGAGGGAGCCGCGCCAGGCGTAGCGGAAGAAGACGTACCGCTGGGACATGCCCTTGGCGCGGGCGGTGCGGACATGGTCCTCGGCGAGCTGCTCGATCAGCGAGGAGCGGGCCATACGGGTGTACTGGGCGGTGAAGATGGTGGCCATCACGAACATCGGGATGGACAGGCCGATCAGCCAGCCGGCCGGGTCCTCGGTGATGGGGACGTACTTGGGGTCCTCCATCCAGCCGGTGCTGTAGACGAACACGGTCAGCGCGATCGGGCCGAGGAAGTAGATCTGGAACGAGCTGAGCACCATGGAGGCGCCGGTGGCCACCTTGTCGACGGGGGAGCCGCGGCGGAAGGCGGCGAGCATGCCCGCCCCGACCCCGATCACCAGGAAGACGATCATGGCGCCGACGGTCAGCGACAGGGTCAGCGGGAAGCGGTCCATGATGGTGCTCCACACCATGTCGCCCGAGTAGAACGACTGGCCGAGGCAGGGCGCCTCGCAGTGGCCGGCCGGGAAGTCGCGGCCCACCACGATGCCGGCCATGAAGTCCCAGAACTGCTGCGCCAGCGGCAGGTTGAGGCCGAGCGCCTCGCGGATGTCCGCCAGCCGGCCTGCCGAGCAGTCCTTGCCACAGGCCAGGGAGGCGTAGTCGGACGGCGCGGCGACGAAGAGGAAGAAGGTCGCGGCGCCGATCAGGAACAGGGTGACGGCGGCTCCGACCGTACGCCGGATGATGAACTGAAGCATGGCGACAGGGCTGCTCTCTGCGGAAGGCGGAGGGGGTCGGGAGGTGTCACGGGACCTGCGGGGGGGGGGGGGGGGGGGGGGGGGGGGGGGGGGGGGCG
>NZ_JBQOUX010000216.1:0-2476 GCF_052216785.1 Streptomyces sp. JW3
GACGCGAACTGCAACGTCACCTCACCCGGACCCGCACCCAGCACCGGACCCATCGCCGCCACCAGATTCGCCACACCAGCATGCGCGACCGCCACCCCCTTCGGCCGCCCCATCGACCCCGACGTATAAATCACATACGCCAAACGATCCGCGTCAAAGGACACATCGAGTCGCTCACCGGACTCGGCCGTGATCGCCTCCGCCGCACCAGCCAGCCACTCTTCGTCGATCACCAACGCCGCACCACTGTCGGCCACCATGAACGCCAGCCGATCCGCCGGATACTCCGGGTCCAACGGTACGTACGCCGCCCCGGCCTTCCACACCCCGAGCACCGCCACGACCATGTCGACACCCCGCGCGAGCCTCAACCCCACCCGCGACTCAGTGCCGACACCCTGGCCCCGCAGGAACCGGGCCAACTGATTCGCCCGCGCCTCCAACTCCCCGTACGACAACGTCTCGCTACCGCAGCGCACCGCCACGCTCTCAGGCGCCCGCACCGCCCACCCGGTGAACAACTCGGGTACCGTCGCCGAGCCGACCGGGCGGTTGGTGTCGTTCCACTCCCCCACCACCAACGCCCGTTCGCCGGCGATCAGCACATCGATGTCGCTGAGCCGTGCCCGCGGGTCGGCCGCGATCTGTTCCAGCACCCGCACCAGTCGGCGGCCGATGCGGTCGGCCTGCTCCTCGTCGAAGAGGTCGGGCCGGTATGCCAACTCGATACGGAGGCGGTCGTGCGGGGTGACGCCCACGGTCAGCGGGTAGTTGGTCGCCTGCTGGGTCGCGCCGCCGGAGATGGTGTACGTCTCCCGGCGGTCCGGCTTCTCGGGAGCCCGGGGGAAACTTTCGTAGACCACCAGGGTGTCGAAGCCCGCGCCGGGCCCGGCGACCCGCTGCACCTCCGCCAGCCCGAGGTGCTGATGGGACAGCAGCGCGGTCTGCCGTTCCTGGAGCGCGCCGAGCATGTCCAACACCGACTGCTCCGGCTGGAGGCGGACCCGGACGGGGAGGGTGTTGATGAGGAGGCCGACCATGGTCTCCACTCCCGGCAGCTCCGGTGGACGGCCTGCCACCGTCGCGCCGAACACCACGTCGGCGCGCCGGGTGAGGCGGGCGAGCACCAGCGCCCAGGCGCCCTGTACCACCGTGTTGACGGTCAGGCCGTGTTCCCGGGCCAGGCCGGTGAGGGTGGCGGTGGCCGTCTCGGACATGTCCAGGGTGTGTTCCCGTGGCAGCACGGCGGCGCGCCGCCGGTCCTCGGCGGCGACCAGTGTCGGCCCGTCCGTACCGGCCAGTTCGCGCTGCCAGGCGGCGCGTGCCGCGTCCTTGTCCTGGCGGCTCAGCCAGGCCAGGTAGTCGCGGTACGCGGCGGCGGGCGGGAGTGTGCGGGCCTCGCCGCCGGCCGCGTAGATCTCGGCAAGTTCGGCCAGCAGGACCGGCATCGACCAGCCGTCGAGCAGGAGGTGATGGGTCGTCAGGACCAGCTGGTGACGTTCATCGGTGAGCCGGATCAGCAGCAGGCGGAGCAGGGGTGCGACGGTCACGTCCAGCCGGTGGGCGCGTTCGCGTGCGGCGAGTGCCGCCGCTTCGGCCGTCTGCTCGGCTTCCGCCAGGTCCGACAGGTCGGTCGTCTGCCAGGGCAGATCCACTTCGTGGGCGATGAGCTGGACCGGTGCGCCGGACTTTCGCTGGTGGAAGCTGGCGCGCAGAGCGGCGTGGCGGTTCAGCAGTGCCTGCCAGGAGGCCCGGAAGCGCTCGGGGTCCAGTGGTCCGTCGATGGAAATGACGGTCTGGAGGGCGTAGACGTCCGGGCCCCCGGTGTCGAAGGAAGTGTGGAAGAGCAGCCCTTCCTGGAGCGGTGACAGCGGCCAGACCTCCGCCAGAGCCGCCGCCTTGACCGGGGTTGTCTTCTTCACTGGGACTGCCCACCTTCGCGTTCTGCCGCTATCGCTTCGAACTCTTCGACTTCGTCCTGGGTGAGTGCGAGCAGGGGGAAGTCGGAGGGAGTGTGTCCGCCGGCCCCGGAGTCGGCATCGGTGTGCGCGGCGAGCCCCGCCAGCATCTCCAGCCAGATCCGCCCGAGTCGCTCGGCGTCCGCGTCCTCGATGAGGGTGCCGGGCCAGGCCAGCGAGACCGTCAGCTCCGGCCCGTCCGGGGTGTCCCGCACCACCGCTCCGGCGTCCAGCAGGTGCAGTACGGGTGCCTCCGGGTCGGCGGCGCCTCCGGGCCCCGCCTCGGTCGCGGGTTCCCAGGCGCCGGTGGAGTTACCGACCGGACCGGCGGCGAATCGGCCCAGGTAGTTGAAGCCGATCTGCGGGGCGGGCAACCCTGCCAGTACCGGGCCGGTCTCGGCGTTGAGGTGCCGCAGCAAGCCGTAACCGAGGCCGTCCCCAGGCACATTCTGCACCTGCTCCTTCACCGCCTTCAGCAGCACACCGGCCGCCGGACCCCCGGCCCGCGCCTGGCCCAG
>NZ_JBQOUX010000217.1:0-2448 GCF_052216785.1 Streptomyces sp. JW3
CCCTCACGGCGGCTGACTCGTTCGGATAGTCACCGCGGACCTCGGCGACCATGCGGACCGCTCGTTTGCGCAGCTCACCTCTTCGCCGCGTGCACCGCCACCCGGATCGGCGAGGTCTCCGGATACCGCGTCGGCGACATCGACACCGCCCGATGGATCTGGACCGTCCAACGCCAGACCGCCCCCGCCCCCGGCGGACTGACCGACTAGGCACCAAGAGCAAACGCGCCCGCGCAGTCCCCGTCATCGAGGAGTTCCGCCCCCTCGTCGCCCAGCGCCTCCTGTCCACGGGCCCCGAACCCCGACGCCCGCCTGTTCACCGGCCCGCGCGGCGGACGCATCTCCACCGCCGTCCTGGCGCGACGCCACCCACTGGGACGACGTCGTCCTCGGACTCGGCTACGAACACGCCCGCTTCCCAACCCGACCGTCATGACCCGCTGACCCGGTCAAGGGCACCAGGACCCCCGCTGGTCCCCAATTGGTCCCCGCCTGGTCCCCGAGAATAATCAAGGGCCGGTTTCGGATTTCTCCGAAACCGGCCCTGACCCGCGACTGTCTCCAGTCGGGACGACAGGATTTGAACCTGCGACCCCTTGACCCCCAGTCAAGTGCGCTACCAAGCTGCGCCACGTCCCGATGCGGTCCGGCACGGCGGGGCCGTGCGATCACGCGGTCAGTACCTTACCGCACACCCCGGGGCGGGCGAAAAAGGGCGGCGGCGCGGCACAATCGGGGCATGGACAGCACAGCGGCGGGCCGGGACCGGGACGACGAGGGGCGGGCGCGCAGCGCCCGGCCGCGGGACGGGCTCGGCCGGCCCCTGCCGTACGGCACGGACGGAGTGCCCCGGCAGCCCGAGGGCGTGGTGCGGCCGCCCCAGGAGACGGTGGCCGAGGCGCAGCGGCTGCTGGACGAGGGCAAGCCGTTCCACGCGCACGAGGTGTTCGAGGACGCCTGGAAGTCGGGTCCGGACGCGGAGCGGGAGCTGTGGCGGGGGCTGGCGCAGCTGGCGGTGGGGCTGACGCACGCGGCCCGGGGGAACCTCACCGGTGGGCCCCGGCTGCTGCGGCGTGGCGCCGGCGCGGTGCGGGCGTGGGCGGCGGGCGACGGCCGGCCGCGGCCGTACGGGATGGATCTCGGCGCGGTCGCCGGGTGGGCGCGGGAGCTGGCCGACGACGTGGAGCGCGGCGGCGCGGCGGTGGACGCGGCGGCGCGGGCGCCCCGGCTGCGCGGCTGACGCCGCCCGGCGTCGGTGCCGTCCGCGCGGTACGGCAGACTCGGGGCGTGCGGAAGATTCATGTCATCGGTATCGGCGCGGGCGACCCGCGGCAGCTGACCCTTCAGGCGGTCGACGCGCTGCGCGGCACGGACGTGTTCTTCGTCCTGGACAAGGGCGAGGTGAAGGCGGACCTCACGGGGCTGCGCCGGGACATCCTGCGGACGCATGTGCCGGAGGGGACGTACCGGGTCGTCGAGGCGCGGGATCCGGAGCGGGACCGGACGGCGGGCACCGGTGCCTACTCCCCCGCCGTCGGGGACTGGCGCAGCGCCCGCGCCGGGATCTACGAACGGCTGATCGCCGAGGAGCTGGGCGCGGACGAGAGCGGCGCGTTCCTGGTATGGGGTGATCCGGCGCTGTACGACAGCACGCTGGGCATCCTGGAGGAGATCCTGGAGCGCGGCTCGGTGGCCTTCGAGTACGACGTGGTGCCCGGGATCAGCAGTGTGTCCGCGCTGGCCGCCCGGCACCGCACCGGGCTGAACCGGGTGGCCCGGCCGGTGCAGATCACCACCGGGCGGCGGCTCGCGGAGGAGGGTTTCCCTGCCGGGGTGGACGACGTGGTGGTGATGCTGGACGCCCGGCAGGCGTTTCGCGGGTACGCGGACCAGGACGTCGACATCTACTGGGGTGCCTACCTCGGTACGCCGGACGAGATCCTCGACTCCGGGCCGATCGCCGAGGCGGCGCCGCGGATCGAGCGGCTGCGCGCCGAGGCGCGGGAGCGCAAGGGCTGGATCATGGACACCTATCTGCTGCGCCGCGCGCCCGGCGACCGGTAGGGGGCTTCTGATGGATCTCCGTGGAGGAAGGAGCGGCGTTCGGTGCGTGCTCTGGGGGTCCCCCCTCTGGGGGAGTGCGGTGCGGAGGGTCATGTGGCGGAGCCACCTGGCCCTGCGCGCCGTGCGGCGAGAGTGCGTGCCGGGCGTCGCGACGCCGCGGAGATCCATCAGAAGCCCCCTGGGGCCACTCGGCCGGACCGGCACCGCATGCGTGGCCCGGTCTCCGATGTGATCGTGGCCGGGTGACAGTCGCCCAGGAAACGCCACCGACCGCCGCCGCCCAGCCGCCGGTACTGGACCGGCGGCGGCGCAACGTCGTCTTCGCCACCATCGTGCTGGGCATGCTGCTCGCCGCCCTGGACCAGACGATCGTCGGCACCGCCC
>NZ_JBQOUX010000218.1:0-2440 GCF_052216785.1 Streptomyces sp. JW3
CGCGGCGCGCGGCGCCGCCCCCCCACCGCCGCCGTCGGCGGTCCACACCACGATCGCGGGCAGTGTCTCGTCCTGCTGGAAGGCCCGCTGTGCGTCGGTCACCTCGGTGGACTCGGCGCTGCGCGGCAGAAAAGCCGCCTGGTCGTTGGTGGCGACCTCGCCGAGGCGCCCGGCGAACGGGCCGGTGGTCCCGCCGACACCCAGCCAGGCGATCAGCAGCAGTGCGGGCAGCAGCAACCGGACCCAGCGGGTGCGGCGCGCGGTGACAGGCATGGCTCTCCCGGCGGACGGCAACAGTACCTCAACGAGAAACAATCTCAATCATCAAGATACCTTCGGTCCCGGCCGGGTCCCAGCTCCGCCATCTCCTCGTTCAGCGCGCCGAGGAAGCGCGCCACCACCGACAGCTCCGCCTCGGTGAACCGGCCGCGGGCGGCGTCGGTGGCCTGGGCGAGCGGCCGGAACCAGGAGCGGGCCGCGGCCATCGCGTCAGCCGCGTAACGCAGGTGGACCACCCTGCGGTCGGCGCTCTCCCGGACCCGGCGGATGTGCCCCGCGCGCTCCAGCCGGTCCACGCAGGCGGTCACCGCGCCGGAGGTCAGTCCGAGGTGCTCGCGCAGCCGCCCGGGGGTCATCGGCTGCTCGGCGTCGAGGATCGCCGCGAGCGCCTGCACATCGGTCGGGTGCAGCCCCTGGGCGGCGGCGAAGCCGTGCGCCAGCCGGTTGATCCCGCCGTTCATCCTGCGCAACTGGACGGCGAAGCTCCACAGATCGGTCCCGCCGTCCGCCGCCCCGCTCTGATCTTCCGCACTGGCCACGTGATCAGCCTATAGAAGGCCCTCGCGGTCGGAGTCCGGCCAGACGTAGGGCAGGTCGTCCGGCACGTCCGGGAACAGGGCGGCGTAGGTCTCCGGGTCCTTGCGCACCAGGGCCGAGCGGTGGCTCAGGTGGAACGGCCCGTCGCCGAGCCAGGGCGGCAGGTCACCGGCGTCCGCCAGCTCCGCCTGCTGCCGGACGGGCCCGGGGCGCGCCCCGGCGAGCCCGGCGACCAGGGAAGCGGCGCAACTGTCCTGGTGTCCCTGCTCCCGCCAGACCCGGCAGATCTCCAGGCCGTAGCGGACCAGGGCCTCCTCGTACCCGGTCCACATCCGCACCGCGGGGTGCCGGCGCCAGCCGTAGCCGGGCACGGTCAGACCGCGCAGCACCTGGAGCGCCTCGACCCGCTGCTTGCCGAGCCGGCGGCGGTCCAGGGCGCGGGCGGACGCGTGGAAGTCGGGGTGCGGAAGAAAGGTCTGCATGGTCCCGTCCTGGTCGGTCAGCCGGGGAAGCGGCCGTGGGCGCGCAGGTGCCGGCGGCGTTCGGCGTAGGCGAGGTCGTCGCGCCACAGCCGGCCGGCGGCGGCGCTCATCGCGGGGCGCAGCAGGGGCGAAAGGCGCCGGGCGAGCGCGAATCCCGGCCGGTCGGAGGTGGCCAGCACGGCCTCGGTGACGGCGGTACGGGGCCGTCCCGCGTCGTCCGGACCCAGTGGCGTGGCGTGGGTCTCGACGACGGAGCCCGCGCCCTCCCCCTCGGTGATGCGCATGACGACGGTACGGGGTCCCGGGGCGGTGAACTCCGTGCGCACCGGCACGACCAGCCGCCCGCCGAGCCGGAAGGAGACGTCGACGACGAAGCGGTCGCCGGTGTCGGTCCCGTCGGGTTCGCCGAGCACCGTGAGGTCGGTGAAGGAGTACGGGTGGAACCAGGCGCCGTGCCAGGGGTCGAGCCGGTTGGCGATCACGTCCTCGGGGTCGCAGCGGCCCACGCCGCGCCAGACCGAGCGGACGGCCGTCGAGAGCGCTGGGCGCGGGGGCACCGGGGGTGCCTCGGTGGGCGGTTCGCCGCCGGTCGCGTCGAGCCGTGCCCACACCAGGACGCCGTCGTCGTGCACCGGCAGCGGCTGCCAGCCGGCCGCCGCGGTGCCGTCCAGGGCGAGGCCGTGCCAGTGGCACACGAGGGTGCCGCACCGCACCGGGCTGTCGGCCAGCGGGGCGCCGAGGTGCGGGCAGATTCCCGGCCCGCCGACCAGCCGTCCGCGCGCGTCCCGCCAGACGACGACCTCCTCGCCGGCGACCGTGGCCGCCAGCGGACGGCCGGGGCGTACGTCCGTCCGGGCGCCGACGACGTACCAGTTGCCGGCGGGCCGGGCCCGGGCCCGCTCCAGGGCGGCGGCGATGACGGCGGGCCGGGCGGCCCGCCAGGTGGGCGGCTGCCGTTCCCAGGGCACGGGGCGGCGCTTGAGGCGGAGGGGGTAACGGCCCCTGCGGGGGCCCGAGTCGGGGCTCATCCGGTCTCCTTGGCGGCGGGCGTGCCGCGCGCGGCCGTACGTCGGCCACCGCCGCTGACCGGCTCCGGCACCCCGGCCGGGACCGGCGGGGGCGTCGAGCCGCGGGCCCGCAGC
>NZ_JBQOUX010000219.1:0-2412 GCF_052216785.1 Streptomyces sp. JW3
AGCGGCCGTGCCCGACGAAGCGGCGGTGCCGCCGCGGCGGCACCGGCTGGTGTTCTGGCGCTCTCCCCCGGACCAGCCCGGCTGGGCCCGTCCGGCGCTGCTGGCCGTCGCCGCGCTCGCCGCGCTGCTGTACACCTGGAACATCGTCGGCAGCGGCCTGTCCCCGTACTACTCGGTGGCCGCGCGGAGCATGGCGGAGAGCTGGACGGCGTTCCTGTTCACCGCCTTCGACCCGGCCGCCACCATCACCCTCGACAAGATCGGCGGCTTCCTGTGGCCGCAGGCGCTCTCCGCCCGGCTGTTCGGCTTCCACGACTGGGCGCTGACCCTGCCGCAGTGCGTCGAGGGCGTGGTCTCCGTGCTTGTCATGTACCGGGTGGTACGGCGCTGGCAGGGGGCGGCGGCCGGGCTGATCGCGGCGGTGCTGCTGACCCTGACGCCGCTGGCCGCCTCCATGTTCGGGCACGCGATGCTCGACTGCTCGGTCACGATGTGTCTGGTGCTGGCGGCCGACCAGTACCAGAAGGCCGTCCTGACGGGCCGGCTGAACCCGCTGCTGCTCAGCGGCGGGTGGATCGGACTGGGCTTTCAGGCCAAGATGATGCAGGCCTGGCTCATCGTCCCGGCGCTCGCCGTCGGCTACCTGGTCGCCGCCCCGCACGGGCTGCGGCGCCGGCTCCGGCACCTGCTGGCGGCGGGCGGTGTGCTGCTCGCCGTGTCCCTCTCCTGGGTGGGGCTGATGACCTTCACGCCGGAGGATTCCCGCCCCTACGCGGACGGCTCGACCAACAACAGCGCCTTCGCCATGGTCTTCGGCTACAACGGCTTCAACCGCTTCCACGAGGGGCTGGTTCCGGGCGCGGTCGGCGTGCCCTCCGGGGGCGGCGGCACGGGAGCGGCGACGGGCGGCACGGCCGGGGACGCCGCGCAGAAGGGCGCCGACAGCGCCGGCCGGGACGGTTCCGGGTCGCCGGACCCGGCCGCGCAGGGCTCGTCCGCGCAAGGGGCGTCCGCCGCGCTCGCGGTCATGCCCGACTCGGAGGGCTGGGGCAAGCTGCTCAGCTCCCGCTTCACCACCCAGATCGGCTGGCTGTACCCGCTCGCGCTGATCGCCCTGGTGCTGGGCCTGGTGCGGCACCGCGGGGCCGCGCGCACCGACCGCCGACGCGCCGGATACCTGATGTGGGGCCTGTGGCTGGCCACGTCGGCTCTCGTGCTCAGCGCCATGAGCATCCCGCACACGGCCTACGCCGCCCTGCTCGCGCCGCCCCTGGCCGCGCTGTCCGGCGCCGGCGCGGTGGCCCTGTGGCGCACCCACCGGGCGGCCCGCGGCGGCCCGCGGGCCTGGCTGCTGCCCGTGGCGGTGCTCGTGCAGGAGGTCTGGACGATCCGCACGGCCGCCCCGTACATGGACTTCGCGCCCTGGCTCGTTCCGCTGGTCCTGGTGACCTCGGTCGCCGCCTGCGCGGCCCTCGTGTACACCGCCCTGCCGAACCGGTCCGGCCACCGGCTGGCCCGGCGCGTCACCGCCGCCGGCCTGGCGAGCGGCTGCGTCGCCGTGCTCGCCGCACCGGCCGCCTGGTCGCTGAGCGTGCTGAACGAGCGGTACGCGGGCTCGCCGTTCGACGCCTACGCGGGGCCGCCCTTGAAGCTGTCCGACGGCTCCGGCTCGGGCAAGGGGATGCGGACGGCCAAGAACGGCAATCTCGGCGGCCTCACGTCCACCACCACCACCCAGGGCCCCGACGTGCTCAATGAACACGGCTCCGACCAGGAGAAACTGATCGAGTACGTCGAGCGGAACAACCGGGGCGCCGCCTACACCTTCTCCACGAACAGCTGGCAGACGGCATCGCGCTACATCTACCTCCGGGCCCTGCCGGTGCTGCCGCTGGGCGGGTTCCTGGGCGAGGCGAACGTCGTGAACCTGGCCGAGTACCAGGACCTGATCCGGGCCGGCGACCTGCGCTTCGCCCTGGTCGGCACGTATGAGGGAAGCATGAGCGGGGCCGGCGGCGGACAGGTCAGCGAGCCGCCGCCGGACAGTTCGGTGGCGCGGATCGACCGGTGGGTGAAGTCGGCCTGCACCGAAGTCGATCCGGCCGCCTACGGGGCGGCCGCGGCGGACGGCAAGGGCAGCGGCGCAGGCGCAGGCGAGGCCGAGAAGAGCGGCACAGGCGCCGGCGAGGGCGAGAGGAGCGGCAAGGACGGCGGGGACGGCGGGGGTTCCGAAGGCGGCACGGAGACGCTGTACGACTGTGCCTCGGCCGTGCGCTGACGGCGGCTCCCCGTCCGTGCGGGAGCCGGGCGGCGGCCCGCACCGGGCCGCCGCCTTAGACGTCGTCTCATTTGGCCTGTTCGATAGTCTGGCGTCGTGGGGATCGTTGAGCGTCTGGTGCCAGATGAGTTGTG